>JAZOQG010000074.1:0-29907 GCA_045656005.1 Clostridia bacterium | reverse complement strand
TATCCTCAGTATCAATATGCGTTATTTCCGCTTTTGAGTTAGTCTTATATCGAATCAACTGCGGTGTCATCAACTTGCTTTGTACTAAATCTACCCCATCGTTTAGACAGGTGTTCTCTCCGCTAATATTAACTTTCGCGCGATAGTAAATAGGCTGTTATCGACTGACGGAATATTCCGATAGCAAGTATCCTTTGCAAATTCTCTGTCGTAGTCAAAGCTTGCATCAACTGATTGATATATCTTTTCGTAGGCTCGTTTCTTTGCTTCGTTATAATCCAATCTGCCGAGCTTGTATGCTTCAAGCACATCCGATATCAAACATCGTACACTTTCTTCGTTCTGAGAATAAAATTCCGGTCGTAGGTACATATCCCGATATTGGAAGATTGCATTGCTTGCAATCTCACTTAGTTGCGAGAAACTGTATCCGTTTGACTGACCTCTGACTACAAGTGTAAAGAATCTTCGTCTTGCTTCAGCTTGTGCATCAGAAAATCCAAGTCCGTTTTGAACCTTAGCAAGGATATCCGATATAAGTGTTTCGGTATACTCCATACATTCAAAAGTTGCGTTTGATGGCAATGATTCAGGTGGTATCTCCGCAGCATTTACTGAGGTTGAAATCATAAACAAACTCAAGAATAAAACAATAAGCTTTTTCATAAGCACCTCCTACAAATCTTTGAATATACTGTCATCACAGATAAGGCTATCGCAAATCATCTGTACTCCGAGCCGGAAACCTATTTTAAAGTTTTCGATACTTGTTATAGCGATTACTTCATCACTTGCATTGATAAGGTCATTCAAAAGATGAAGAGGTTTTCCTTTTAGCACTTTATTCAGCTCATTTTCGCTATTACAGAATTTTCTCATTGCTTTTGCGTAATCGGTATGTCCGTCATATCGCTTTTCATTGGGATTGATATTTCCGTAATAAAGTTCCTCGATAAAGTTCATTCTGACACCTCCTCGGCATATACAAACTCTCGAAGAATTTGTTCTCTTACACAATTACCGATGTTATTCATTAGCCCGGTCCATCTGTAACGGTCTTTCTTTTTAAGTTCTTCGGTTACACCTTGTGCCTCTGCCATTTGTTTTACTCGTTCATTGTATTCGGTGTGGCATATTTCGTCCACCTCGGCAAGATGCTCTAAAAGAGTGCCTTTTATCATCATTGCGGAATACATAGACGGATGATAGTTTTTCAGGAAAATCTTTCTCATTCTGCCATAAGAACTGATTGGCTTTTTAGGTGATTCAGGAACAGTTAAGTTTGGGATTAAAATGTTACCTTCATTTCTGTAAGTAATGTTCATTTACTTCAACTCCTTTCGCTATTATTTTATCGTGGCTGTCATTTACTTTCAAAAAATTATCATCGTTCATTTTCTTTTTCCCGATTTTTGTGCCACTTCTGAATCAGTTTCATAACTGTATCTTCGATTTGCTCTTTGGTATAATTTTTCGGGAAGTATCTGCGAAGCTTGTCCTCATAGATAACAAGTTTCACTTTTTCTTCTTTTTCAGATGATAGAATACTCTCAATCATTTTATCATCAAGATTAACTTCTTCGGCACACTTACGAAGTTTTACTGCTTGTGCGATTGACGGTGAAGATTCACTCTCAATGACTTCGTAAATTTTCGCCTGATGTTTTGTGCCAAGATATGAGAGTTCAACACCTGCACTCATCGCCATTTCGTTTTTATCAACCAATTCAAGTAACGGATCAATTAAGTTTGTAAGTCTTATGTAACGTTGAATTTGTCTTGCACTATCTTCGGAATTTTTAGAAATCAATTCATCTGAACGTGTCGAATCTGACTTCGTGCCAATTTGGCGCGAAGTTATTTCAAGTCTTTTTCCTTGATGTTTTAATGCTTCCAATTTAAGCTTATAAGCAAATGCCTTTTCACTTGGAAGTATGTTTTCTCTTTGCAGATTGCTATCCACAAGAAGAATCGCAGCAGTATCATCATCAAGATTTTTAACCACAACCGGAACCTCTTCAATTCTTAAAAGCTCACAAGCTTTTACTCGTCTGTGTCCTGAAAGAATCTCATATCCGCCTTCGGGATGTGGTCTTGCTATAATTGGGGTCAACACTCCGTTTTGAGCTATACTTTCACAAAGCTCGTCCATACTGCTATCAAGCAGTACCTTAAATGGTTGTTCTGCATATGGCTTTAGTTCCTTGATATCCATAGGAACAATTTCTTCCGTCTTTCTACCTTTATCATCCTTGAATAAATCTTCATAGCTTTTTAATCCGATGTTATTTACACTCATTATATCGCACCTCTTTTCATATCTTCTTTAACCCACTCTTCATAAAACGAATCTATCATTATGGGAGCATTGTATATCGCTGAAATATAGAAATTTCTGAAATTATGTATCTCATAATTATTCTTTCGAACAAAATCATCAAGATACCTTATATGCATATCATTTATTTGCAGATACCTTTTACGAACTTGTTCTATTGGCATATTTGTTTGGTTAACCCTCACAGTCTTACTATCAGAACAAATAACATCAAGCATAAGTTCGGTTATGTTATCTAACCATTCACCTTTAAAATCAAGTTTCAAAATATCGTACTCAATATTTTCTTTGATAATTTCCTCATAATCTTCTCGACTTTTTGGAGGAGGGATGGTGTAAGTATCATTAAAGTAATTATTATTTATATTAGTATTATTAGGGTTAAAATCTTTAACCTCTTGAGGTTCAGTCTCTTGACCATTGGAAGCAAAATCTTTTAACTCCTTGTGGTCAACATTCTTTACCACTTTTTCGTTATCCACAATCTTTTTAACATAGATATAATCTGTAAGACCACGACCACGCCTTTTGCGTTCTAGAAGTCCTGCATCTTCAAGCTCGGACATAAACTTAATTGCAGTCGGCTTGCTGCAATACATTAAATCCATAATCTCCTGAATAGCGAAAATAATGTATGCACGGTTTTCTTCATCAAACCAACTGTTCATTATGGAAAGACCAACACGGTCAAATAAAAGTCCGTAAAGCATCTTGGCTCCATATGACAAATCCTTAAAGTGTGGTGAGGTGATGATTTTCTTTGGTATGCGGTAGAATGTAAAATCGTCCGCTTCGTTTCCGTAAAAATATTCAAATTGTAATAACATTTTTGTACCTCCTTGTGTTTGAGTTTTTGCATAGAAAAAAGGCAGTTGCATCGCTTAACAACTACCTTTTAGAACTTGCAAATATTAAGTTTTTCAAGAATAAATAGTTACCATTTTTTCTATACTCAAACATTTTGGTACGGTGGTCCTGATGGTGAATTTGCGGCATCCCTTCGTTACCTTTCTCAGAGATTTACAATGCCAGACAACGTAACAAAAGGCATTCTCAACGATATCGGTACAGAAGAACTTGCACACCTTGAAATGATAGGAAGTATAATTTACCAGCTCACAAAGGATTTATCAGCTGAAGAAGCTAAAAAACAAGGCTTTGGTGACTATTATGTTGACCATAGCACAGCTATTTATCCTGCAAGTGCTGCGGGAGTACCATTTACTGCTGCGTATATTCAAAGCAAGGGCGATGTTATCGCAGATTTAACCGAAGACCTTGCAGCAGAACAGAAAGCAAGAGCAACCTATGATAATATTTTGAAGATGTGTGACGACCCTGATGTTGCGGATCCAATTAAATTTCTGAGAGAACGTGAAGTTGTTCACTTCCAGAGATTCGGTGAAGCGTTAACACGAGTCCAAGATGGAATTTTTGATAAAAGATGTTATTATATGAACAGCAAATAAAAATTAAAAGGCGGTTGCAAATGCGCAACCGCCCATGATTTTCTTTCATCACACCTATATATTTACTAAGCACTTAATTTGGCGTGAGGAATTTTAAACATATTTTAGTATGTTATTCGATTTTTTAAGTTGTTTTCCGCAATTTTTAGTTTTTATTGTAGCGGTCAAGTGCGCTCTGATACATGTCAAGAAGTTCGCTAAGTCCTAATTTTTCCACTTGTTCTACATATTTATCAAAATTATCAAGGCTTTCTCTTCCGGTTACAAATTTTATATACATTTCATCAACATAAGTAGTTATAGCCGCTTTTATATCACCTGCTTTATCGATTTCATCATCAAGCAATGTAAACGGCGGAACAAGGTGTTTTTGCATGTTTGTTTTGCTCCAGTTTTCATATGCTTCTCTCTGTTGTGGATATGCAACTGATTCTTCAACGTATCTTGCATCCTGAACAAAACTTCCATTGTAGCTTGCTCTAAGGTAAAGCGGCGATAATTCAACGAAAGATTTGCCCTCAGGATTGTTTTTCATCAAATCAGTAAATTTCGGTTCTCCGTCAACCATGGTATAGCTTTCGCCCTCTATACCAAAATTATAAACTTCATAACCATCCTCTGTAAAGCCCCAGTCAAGAAAACGTGCCGCAAGTTCAACATTTTTACATCTTGTGCTTATTGCAGTAACATTTGACGTTCCTACATCGCTCATAATATAGCCATACTCCGCGTTGACACCATCACCCATTGAGAGAAACTATACACCTTGAATGTCAAATTCTTCACCTGCCATACCTTCGAGCCAACCGCCAACGCCGCTGCCTGCCCATGCCATTGCAAAACCTGTAACACCATTTAACATATTTGCCTGATGTTTTTTGCTCTCAAAGGACATAAAGCCTCTGTCTATAAGACCTTTTTCGTACCACTCATTCATTTTCATAAGAAAATCTTTATATTCAGGCT
Source organism: Clostridia bacterium (assembly GCA_045656005.1). Classification (GTDB taxonomy): domain Bacteria; phylum Bacillota; class Clostridia; order UMGS1883; family UMGS1540; genus JAZNQN01. The sequence goes on along the minus strand of JAZOQG010000074.1, from coordinate 25,134 downwards.
GTGCCTGACCATATTTTACTTTGCCGTCATCAACGTACCAGCCGTCATATATTCCAAATGCAGGTGCAAAGCCCTGTGTCATTGCAGTTTTATTTGCCGAGAAAGGATTTTCAGCTCCGAGTTCTTCTTTAAATGCAGTTAAAACCTTTTCCCATTCACCAATGTTTCTTGGAACCTCTATGCCAAGCTTTTTGAGCCAGTCTGCACGAAGCACAAGACCATATGTGGTAGGAAGCGGGTCGCCGTCTGTTATAGCCGGAAATGCATAAATGGAACCGCTGTCAGTTTTCATAGCCTTTGCCCAGTCGGGATGATCTTCCATTACCTTTTTAAGACCGGGGCAATATGTATCAACTATATCATTAAGCTCATAAATATAGTTATCGGCAATTGCGACCTCAGGTCCGCCCGGATATGAATACCAGTTATTGTTTACAATATTCGGAAGTTCATCAGATACGAGAAGAATTTGGAACTGCTCACCGGACTGTCCGGCAGAAGGGTGAACATACTCGATATTTACACCTGTTTTTTTCTTTAGTTCCTGGCCGATTGGGGTATCAGCGAAGTTTGAATATTTGGTTTCCCAAACTGCTGTTGCTTCAAACCAGAACTGCAAAGTGTCATCACACTGTATTGGGTAAATATCTTTGCCGTTAAGTTTGACATCTGCACCCTTTGCAATGCCTTCAATCTCTTTTTTACCGCAACCTGAAATGGAAACAATTACCATCAAAATTGCAAGCAAAAAAGACATTTTTTTTAAACTACTCTTTTTCATAACGTGACCTCCTTAAATTTGTCAGGTTTTAAACCTATACTTAAATTATAACCATACTAACGCTGCGTTTTTATGAGTTTAATGACATATTCTTCTGGATTGTGTCATATTTTTATATTTTTTTACTGCCAATTTGTGCATATTACCTTTATAAAAACTTTGGCAGGAAATGCAATGCACTTCCTGCCGCTAAAACTTTAATTAACATTATGTATCTGTCTGCGATATTCCCCGGGTAAAACGCACATATGCTTTTTAAACACATTATAAAAAAACTTTTTATCCTCAAAACCACATGAAACCGAAATATCTGCAATGCTTTCATCTGTTGACTGAAGCATATTGCACGCGTGCTCTATTCTTACTTTTTGTATCATTGCACTTATAGTATGACCTGTGTGTGTACGGAAAATCTTCCCCAGATAATCAGAACTTAAATAAACCATGCGTGAAAGCCCGCTTATCGAAATTGGCAATTTATAATTTTCATTTATAAAATCAATTATAAAATTTACTATCTGTTTATTTCTCGCATTTGCAGATTTGTTGACGGTATTTTCATCAGCTCTGAAAAAATTTTCTTTGGTCAAAACGCATATTTTATCTTCTGGCATATCTTTTTCCTATTCATAAAGTTTTTCATTTAGTTGTAATATAGCATAAAATATAACTGTTGTCAACTCATAAAATCTGTGTATATACTTTGTTAAAGAAAAATACATCAACCAAAAATTTTGGGTTGATGCATTTCAAATTATTTTATTAAATCCTCATAAACTTTTCGAATATTTTCATATATAAATTCAGGTTTCTTATCATTTTTTTCGACATCGTCCATCGTTCCCTCACCGCTTAAAACAAAAACAGTGCTTATGCCCGCATTATTTCCGCAGGCAATGTCAGTATAAAGTCTGTCGCCAAAAAGTACAGTTTCTTCTTTTGAGAACCCTGTTTTTTCCATTGCAAGCAGTGCCATATCCGGTTCAGGTTTTCCAATAAATTCAGGGCGCTTTTTTGTTGCATTATAAATAATATCGGCAAAAGAGCCGCAATCAGGCACAAAGCCGTACCATGTTGGACATACCCAGTCAGGATTCGTTGCAATATAGGCTATATCTTCTCTCAAAAGTATGCATGCATCCTCAAGTTTCTTAAACGAAAGCTCTGTATCATTTGAAAGACAAAGACAATCTATCCCTTCTTCTCTCTCAGTTGTAACATTTAATCCTGCATCTACCAGTTGTTTTACGAAAGATGCAGTACCAAATGCATAAATCTTTTTAAAGTTTTTCTCTTTGAGATAAATGATTGTTGCATCTGTTGATGTGAGAAAATCATCACTTGTTGACGAAATACCCATCTTGTCAAGTTTTGCAATATATTTATCAATCCCTTTTGAAGAATTATTAGTAAGAAATATGTATCTTCCTCCTATTGATTTAACGTAATTCAGAAAATCGAGCGTACCGTCAAAAAGGTCGTTATCAAGGTAAATAGTACCATCCATATCAAGTAAAAATAATTTTTTATTTTTTAAATTACTCATAAAAAATCCTTTCAAACTGTGTTTATTGTAGAAAATATAACATTCTTTATGGGAAAATTTGATTTTGCATGCATAAATACTGCTAAAGTGAAAATCCGCCGGGGTTTACACCCAATGCGGATTTTCTGCTTATTTGGCATTTTACAGCGATTAATTATTTTTCTCAAGGTCTTTATTTCTTATTTCAACACGTCTTACCTTTCCGCTGATTGTTTTCGGAAGCTCATTCACAAACTCAACAATTCTCGGATATTTATAAGGTGCAGTATGTGTTTTAACATATTCCTGAATTTCACGTTTCAATTCATCTGTGCCTTCGTGCCCCTTTGTAAGTACGATTGTTGCCTTTACTATCTGACCTCTCACTTCGTCAGGAACGGCAGTAATTGCACATTCAAGAACGTAAGGAAGCTCCATAATAACACTTTCTATTTCAAAAGGTCCAATTCTGTAACCTGATGATTTGATAACATCATCAATTCTTCCTACATACCAAAGGTAACCGTCTTCATCCATCGTTGCCTGATCTCCTGTGTGGTAAAATCCATCGTACCATACATCTTTTGTTTTTTCTTCGTCAAGATAATATCCGGTAAAGAGACCACAAGGTGCTCCGTCTTTTGTTCTTATACAGATTTCACCCGTATCACCCGCTTTGCACTCATTGCCGTCAGGGTCTAAAATTACAACATCATAAAGCGGACTTGGTCTTCCCATTGAACCAATTTTCGGAGTTGAACCAACAAAGTTTGCAACAGAAAGTGTTGTTTCTGTCTGTCCAAATCCTTCCATAATTTTAAGTCCCGTTGCCTTGTAAAACTGATTGAATACTTCGGGATTTAATGCTTCACCTGCAGTAGTAGCATATTCTATAGAAGAAAGGTCATATTTTGACAAGTCTTCTTTAATGAAAAATCTGTACATTGTAGGCGGTGCGCAAAATGTTGTAATATTGTACTTTTTAAACAGTGGCAGAATATCTTCTGAATGGAAGCGGTCAAAATCATATGTAAATATACCCGCTTCACAAAGCCATTGCCCGTAAAGTTTACCCCAAAGTGCTTTACCCCATCCTGTATCGGAAATCGTAAAGTGGAGTCCGTCAGGATTTACATTGTGCCAATGCTTTGCAGTAGGATAATGCCCAAGTGCGTATTTATAGGAATGTGTTGCAATGCGCGGATAACCTGTTGTACCAGAAGTAAAGAGCATAAGCATTGGGTCATTTCCGCAAGGTGAATCTTCATTTCTTTCAAAATGAGTGCTAAAACGCTCCATTTCAACGCAAAAATCATTCCAACCGTCTTTTTTTCCACCAACTAAAATTTTCAGAAGACCCGGAAATTCCTTTGCAGCTTTCTCAGCTTCTGCTGAAACATCTCCGTCTGCCGTACATACAATAGCTTTAACCCCTGCGGCTTTATATCTGTATGAAAAATCATGTTCAACAAGCTGATTCGTTGCAGGGATAGCGATGGCACCGATTTTATGAAGAGCCAACATACAGAACCAGAACTGATAGTGACGCTTTAATACAAGCATTACCGTGTCACCTCTTTTAATTCCGAGAGACTCAAAATAGTTAGCAGTTTTAGCCGAATACTTTTTCATATCACTGAAAGTAAACTTACGTTCAGACTTATCATTTCCTACCCACATCATTGCAAGCTTGTCAGGATTTTTCTCTGCTATTTTGTCAACACAGTCAAATGCAAAATTAAATTTGTCATCATTTTTAAATTTAATTCCTGAAAATATACCTTTTTCATCATAGCATGATTCAATAAAATTATCTGCAACAGAAGCATATTTACTTTCAGCAGCAGTATTTTTCTCTGTTACATAAGGAACTTCAGGATATTCCTCGCTGAAATGACCGTCCTGCGGATTTAAAACAACTGCGTGAAACTCGCAACCGCCTTCACTTGCCGCAATCATGCCATGAGGAATAATACTGTTATAGAAAATAGAGTCACCCTCATTTAAAATGTCAATATGGTTGCCAACCTGAACTTTAAGAGACCCCTTTACAATTACGTCAAATTCCTGACCGTTGTGTGAACTTAATTTTATAGGTTCATTCTGCTCTTCTTCTATATAAGGAAATTTAACAAGGAAAGGTTCTGCAAGTTTTCCTTTAAATTTGGGAGCAAGGTTATTATATACTATACCCTGCTTTTTCAAAATTTTAAGTCCTTCACCTTTTCTTGTAACCGCAAAAGATGTAAGTGTCGTGCTTGTTCCCTCAAGTATATCAACAACCTCAACACCGCATGCTTTTGCACATTTGTAAATAAAAGTGAAACTAAAATCACTTTCCCCTTGTTCTAAAACAATGTAATCTTCAAGGGAAACCCCAGTAAGTTTTGCAAGTTCTTCCTGAGAATAACCTTTTGCTTCGCGAAGTTCTTTAATTCTTTCTGCAACTTCTTTTAAATTGTACTCCATTTTTTTGCTCCTTTCATTTCCGTAACAATATTTGAAACGGCTTTGAATAAAACAAAAAACCCGTCTCAAACAAACTTTGAGACGAGCCAATCAACCCGCGGTACCACTCAAATTACGAAACAAATGTTTCGTCACTTACCAGGCTCTAACAAGCCTTTTGCCTTAACGCAGCAATACGGAAGGAGTCTACTCGCATTATGCTTTCGGTCCTCCAACTCGGAAGTGATAAGTCATTGGAAAACTTTGCCATTGGCTCGCACCAAACGCCAACTCTCTCAAGGCTCCGAAGTCCGACCGTCTTCGTCATAGTTGTTTTGTGATATTCAAATTATAAATGTATTATACTATTATAAGTCATATTTGTCAATAGTTTTTTTAAATTTAAAAGCGTACTGAAAATCCAGTACGCTTTTTTGGAGCTGGTGGCGTGAATCGAACACGTGACCTTTTCATTACGAGTGTCAATTTTTACTTCTTGTATTTTTTAGTTTTATTCAAAAAACGGCTTGAAAACGGCATTTTTTACACTTTTTAATTTTGTATTGTTTGGTGACTTTTTGTATTATTTTTTATTAAAGGTCACCAAAAAGTCACCAATTGTAAACTGCATTTTACCTCTTGTTACACCTTCTCATGGTACCTATCAAGTACCGCTCTCAGATACTGCAGATTAACAGGTTCTCTGCCGTCAAGAACCTTTTCCCAGTATGCCATATTCTCGGCCGTAGTGATGCCGTCTTTTATCATGTTGTCAACTGTAGTGTCGTAGCTTAATTTTTTCATGCTTATCAGCTCCTTAAAGTTTTCCCAAAGTTTGGGATTATTAACAAACGGTGCAGGGCAGATTTTGCCCCACACGTCATAGTGTCTTATAACATTTTCGGGAGGCACATTGTATTTTTCCATTAGCTCACGGCAAAACGCTGCAGCATTTTTAACTGTTTCATCTTTAAAATACCACCCATTGTCAGTTGCTTCTCTTCCGCTCCCGTTTCTGTTCCTTGAGCAAAGTTCAATGCTTATTGAGTTTGCATTTCGGCAATAAGGATGCCTATAGGAAGATGCTCCCACACTATAGGCAGTATCCCTATCTGAAACACTCTGGTAAATGGTGTCCCCCTCATCAACAAAATAGTGCGCGGATGCCTTTACCAGATTTTCCGCATAATAGTCGGCATTATTTTTCGCCGTGTCACCGTTTCCTGCTGTGTAGTGAATAACTATGTATCTTATTTTTTGTGTTCTTCCCTTTTTATAGTTTTGTGCATTACACTGTAAAAATTTAATGTTCATTATGTTCATCAACCTTCTTTTTAAGTATTTCAATAGCATTTTCTATAACCGGCACTGTAATTCCCATAAGGCCTGCATTTTCTATTATGGAAATAAGCTCATTTACAATAAAGCCTATAATAACACCGCTTCTTATAAATCCCACGTTCATAATGACATCAAGCCTGTATGCTATGCACACAAAGATTAACATCATTATTTTTTTGCAAAGTCCCCTGAGACATGCCTTCGAGTTTACGGCTCCGCTTTCCGTCTTATTGCTTTTTTTAAATACCGCTGCTACAAGCAGGCCTGTGAAAAAGTCAATTACCATAAACAGAAATAGTGTTTGCAAATCATTTGTCCATCCCCCGGCCAGGTAAGTTATAAAACCACCCACACCGCCTGCAACTGCGCATAATATGTTTTTCATAGTCATAATACTCCTCCTATACTAATTGTTCTTTTGGTACTAATTCCTTTGGTATTGTGTAAAGTTCCTGATGTCCTACTTTTAAAACTTCAATTGTTTTCTCTTCTCCGTTTTCGTCTGTGTAGGTGTATGTACCTTTTTCCGTGTTATTGAAATCGTAGTCGCTCTTTACCGTGCACATTTCATTTAAAAATCCGGGTGTAAATTCCCCTGTTCCTTCACAGGTGTCAGGGTCTATAATTTCTACATCAAGCGTTTTATTGTGCAAAGCAAATCCTGTCTCCAGTGTAACGCGATATGCATACAAAACATCATTTTTTAAAACTTCTTGTACTGTCGTATTTTGTATCGGTGAAGGATTTAAAAAGTTTCCGTTTGACATTGTGTTCATACACAAACTCCTTTCTATACACTTGCCACATTGTAGCCCAGTGTATTTATGTATTCTTCCCACGTGTTCTCGCTCGGTGGTGCTCCGCTTGCGTTTAATCTTTCCCATATACCGCTATTTAATGAGACAGTGTATTTTAGTTCTTCGTCTGTTCCTGCGTAGTTTTTTAAACAGCCTATTAAACTTTTGGCACTATCCGCTGTGAAAGGTGCATTTTGTACAGTAACGTCTTTAATAATCAACCCTTCAAAAACAACATTTTTCGTTCTGCTGTTTGTGTTCCACATTCCGTTTAAGTAAGCTCCGTCTTCGCTTAATATTATTTTATCTATAGTTACTAAAGACGGACTTGTCCAATGACCTTCTTTCGTTGCTTGGAACATTCCCACAAACGGACTTAATGACATGTCAGCAGAAGTACAATCTATCACAGGCAAACGCTTGAAACAGGCATAACTAAACATGTATCTGAATGACGTACATTCTGATGTATCAAGCACTTTACCGCACTCTTCCATACGTTGTGTAAGGTCTATTGGATCTTGAGATTTGCTGGTGTTTATATCTCTTCCGCACGTTGAAAACAAAGAATTATTATTCCCTGATAATCTTATGTCATATTTAGGATAAAAATAATTCAAGTCAAAAGAGTTAAAATAATTTAAATAATTGCTCCGTCTCCCCTTTAATTGCATTAAATCAAAATATCCTGATAAATAAACTTCATCAATCTTCTCTGCCAACTCTCCGCTTTTAATAGTTTCCTCTGAACCTGTCTTTTCTCTTACCTTATCGCAAGTGTTTTTATAGTCCTCTATGGGCATTACTGCAAAACTCATTGTCCCACCTCCGAAACATTTGTAAAGTTAGCCAGAACTTCTTGCACCATTTCTTCTTTTTCGGCAGGAGTGAAATAATCTGTTCCCTTTTGCGGAGTATATCCGTCTTGGCCGGGTGCTCCATCGTCGCCCTTATCTCCTTTGGCACCTTTTTCGCCGGGAATCCCCTGCTCACCCTTATCACCTTTTTCGCCATTTGGACCCTGCGGACCAGTTGCCGGCACTCCGCTGTCAACAAATTCGCCGTTCTTCCACTCCCACCAATTTCCGTTTTCGCCTATGTAAGACGTTTTTCCGGCTGCATCTTCTGCATATTGTTTTGCTTCCCGGCTGAAATTTAAAGCTGATTCCTTTGCTTCTTCAGAAAGTATTTTATAATTTTCTGCCTCTCTTTCACTTTCCAAAGCCTTTTGGGCAGACGAAAAAGAATCAGCTTTTGCACCTTCGCATATTTTCGCTGCACTTTCGCAGCGCACTACGGCATTATCCATCCTCGATGCATAAATTTCCCACGCTTCAGGAGAAGGCTCTGAAGGGGCATCACCTTCTTTGTATGCCCCTTCTAATGTTTCTATTTCAATATCATCTGTGGAATATCTTTTAAAATCATCCTCGCTTCCGTTAGTCGCGTATGCTCCTATTGACCAGTTACCCGCAGTCACTAACATTTCTTCAGGTACCATGCATACGTTTTCTAAAATAGGAACAATTATAGTATTACTTCCCTTTTTAAAAACTATAAACTTTGCATATGGTTTCCATTCCTCACCGAAAGAAAAGATGCACTCGTAAGTATTTACATTTCCGCTCACACTCCTGTTTCGGCTGTAAAGCTTAATTTCATCTCCATTTACACCGAAATTGTATTTCATCCTACTCCTCCTTCGTCACCTTGTAATTTTTTTGAATAGCCAGTACCTTGCGCAAATTTTTTATGCACCTGCTTCTGTAGTCTGATAATTTGTCGTTTCTCTGCTCGGCTGACATATTCTTCCACGTTGCGTTAACTTTTTTTCCGTTGGCATTTGTAACCTTGCCCATACCGCTTTTCTCTGTGTAATATCCTTCTTTGTATAACTTTTCATAGGTTGAGTAAACATATGTGTCAAATACCTTCATGATTTTTACAACTTCATCAGGCTTTATTTCGAGTTTATATTTTTGTCCGTTTTTACTCCACTTAAATATGTTTTCATAATTTCTTGCAAGAGGAGCAAAACTTTCTGCACTGATGCAGTTGTCAAGCAGGATTTTTTTAAGGCCCTGGTACTCTTCGCTTTTTTGTCTTTCCTTTAAATATTTGTTAATTGCCTGGGCACTTTCGCCTGTAAGAGAGTTTTCTTTTTCCAGGTACTTTATAAATCCGTAAGCACTCTCCATGTCTGCCGCTTCGAAGTTTTTTGATACGTCTTCAGGATAAAAAACTTTGATGCTATCAAGATAGTCGCTTCTGGTTTTTATGTCCTGCGCCGCCTCATAGAGCTTGTCCACACCCATAAGTTTTGTTAAGTATGTGCTGTCAGCAAAAGCCTCATATTCGCAGCGTCCTTTTACAGCTGATTTAATTTTTGTAAGTGCAGACATTTTTTCTTTGTCGCTCATTCCTTTATAGGCATCACTCTTTATAGCATTGTCAAACTCTTTGTAAATACTGCTATTGAAGTTTCCTATTGCCTTCATATAGCTTTTTGCATCAAGCTTTGCGCTGTAACCCCACTCATCCACACTTATGTCAAGTGCTGCAAAAGGAAATGCTTTTCCGTTTTCCTCAGTTAAATAAAGTCTTGAAAGCTCTTCGTTTACTTCACCATATTTTGAATTATCAAGCCTTTTAACAAAGTTATTAATTTCTCTGCGGATTTCTTCTTTTTCCTTCGGTGTTTTTACATCATTCTGCAATTTGTAAAGATTTGAAACAACACTTGCTGCCCCATTGTAAAAATACTTTTCAAGTGCTAATTCTCCTGTCATACCACCCCTCACCTGAGCTGTAGCATATTCTGTGTCAACCGCACTTTTTTTGTCATAGAAATCGCTTAATATTTCGTTTGAATAAACGCTGCTTTTTATAAACTTGTTTCCAAGGCCAAGAAAATAATCTTTCTTTTCTCTTCCAAAGCTCTCATTAAGTTTTCCTATATAACCGAAGTTTGACGAAATAACATGGTCTATCTTAAAAGGTGACATTCCCATTGCCTTCCCCAAAAGCCTTGCAATATAAGTTGTGTTCTCGTCGTATTGCTCTTCAGGACTTAAATTGCTATATTGCGAAGGTACAATTTTGCTTCCCTTAAAATCACGATTTCCCATAAGCTGTACCACAGTTCCTATAAGCATCATCGAACTTACCGTGTCAACAGCACCTGCTACAATTCCGCTCCAAATCCCTCTTGCATCACCCTTTTTTATTCCGTTTTCAATTCCGTCTGCAATTCCTCCGAAAAAGTCAACAGGTAATAAGTTGTTCAAAACGTATGATGTTAAATTTTTGTACGCATCAGGATTTTTCTCTTTGAAAAATTCAACAGTTCTGTCTGCAATGGTATCGAAAATAGCAAAGTTTTGAGATTTGGGTATAGAAAAATACTTGCCGTTTCCTATTGCAAACAAATGGAAGTTGTCTTTGGTATATGTTGATAGGTCTTTGTACTCTTCTTCATCCCATAATTCCCGAAGTGCTATTTTGAAAAGACTTGTCACAGTTGCAATGCTCATCATTTTCGCAGCAGTCTGCATCGGTTTTTCTTTCCATAAATCTGCGAGTTTCTTTGTCCCCTGTATTCTGGAGTTTGTATAAGGCAAAAGTGCTTCAACCTCTCTTGAAGATGTTCCCCTTCTTTTAAAGTTTGTTGTAACTTCACCGCTGTCATAAATAGCCTTCTGAATATCTCCTGTTTTATTAAGAGTATTAACAAACTCCATAAAACGCGGTGTTGTTTCTACCATATCACTCATGGATTGTATTCCGTTATAGAGTCCCTTTGTACAGTAGTAGAGCATTTTCTTTGCTCCGTTGTCATTTTTTAAATGCAGCTGCTCATAAAGCTTTTTCATAGCATCTCTGTTTTGCACAACGCTTGTTTCCCATCTGCCACCCATGGCGAGATACCTTTGAAAGTTTTTGTCATTTTCAAACTGTTTGTATAATGCTTTTCCGTACTCTTTCGCAAACTTTGCGGGATTTATAATGTTTGAGCTTTTGTAAGCCGTGTCAATGTCTCGCCACACGTTTGAGCCTAATGAAAACATTGCATTTCCGCTTGTTGTAAGAGTTTTGAAAACATTTCCTGCCGCCGCAAAGAAGGCCCATACTTTTCCAAGCTTTACATCGTCATTCATTCCTGTAACAGTTTTTAAAAGGTCTGTATCATTAAATCTTATATACCTTCTTACACCGTCAATCATAACACTTGCCACATCTTCTTCTCTCCTGATTGCCCTCTCCTCTGCCTCGCTTTCATATTCGCTCTCGGGTATTATATCGGCAAATATCTCAAAGCCGTCATTTCTTTCAAGCTGTCTGTATATTTCCTGCATAACTGCATTTTTCTTTGCCGTTCCCACAAATTTTGCAGTGTTTCTGATAATGCTCTCAATGGGGCTCTCTAAAGTGGCAGTTCCTCCTTCTGCCTGCAGAATTCCTGCATCAAGGTCTGCAAACTCTCTTCTAATGCCGTCAAGCCCATCATCCACAGCGCTCCTGTAAAAAGGAATATACTTCGGATACATCTCGAAAAATCTCTCAGCATCTGCTTCGCTTAAAAGTCCTCCCCTAACACCAAAATTTAATAGCACAGTTCTTTGAAATTCGTAAATTTCATCCGCCATGCTTTTAAAATGAGGATATTTAGTTTCAAGTCCTTCGTAAATTTTCCTAACTGCTTCAATGTTGTCAAGGGTTTCATCGCCAAATACTATCTTCACATCTCCGCCCATGTTTGCCGAAAGCCACTCTTCCGCATGCTTTGCAACAAGATAAACTTCAAAATCTTTGTTTTCCTGTTTGCTTTTTAAAGGTTCCAGTATTTTGAATAAACTTTTCCCTATACCTGTGTTGCCTTCCATGTCCGTCATGCCGTTTTTTATAACGTACATAACTGTTCCGTCACTATTTAAAGAGTTCATTGCAAGCATATATGCTCTGCTGTCGCTATTTTTTGCTGCTTCGTCAAATCTCTTTAAAAACTGAAAACGGTCCACCCAGCGCATTGCAGCTCTGTCAAGTTTTCTTGAAAGAGAAGTATCATCCTTTTCTTTCTCTCCCATGTGCCTTATGTATCCGCCTGCTTTCTCCTGCAAACGTTCTGCCTCTCTTACTGCCTCTCTCTGCTCGTCTGTAAGCTCTGTGACAGAGTTTTTAACATTCCCTTCAAACATACTGCTGTCAATACCTGCTTTTTCCAAAGCAATTTGCATTTCGTTTTTTTCATCGGAATTATTTTTCTCATTTTGCATATTATAAGTATTGACATTTCCTTTTGGATATGTTATCATCTTAATAGGACCATATTTGGTTACGCTCAACGGCAATTGCAGCCTATTCAGCTTCAACCAAGTATTGGTTCTTTTTTTATTGGGTTCTACATAGTAAATATCACTCTCGTTAATTAAATTCTGAGTTTGTGCCATACTGCTTACATTGCCCTTGTCCTTTCGGCTATGCGTACTCACAAGCTTTATCTCATCCAGTACAACAGTCCCTTGTCTGTTTGTAGGTAAAAGCTCAAGCACAGCCATAATCGGCAATCCATCCGTATCATACACTTCTCCGAACATAGTTATCCTACTATCAAATTCTTTTGCCTGCATTACTATAATTGGATTTTCCAGAAGATTTGGTATTTGTTTTAATATTCCATCATTTAGATACTTGTGTTTTTTTAAGGACGCGTTTATTTTCGATGTATCCCACTTAATTTCCTGGTCTTTTACATTAATACTCTTTAAAGCTTCCGAGGTTTTTCCAACTGTAAGCGTTTGTCTGTCAGGTCTTCCGTTTTCAACCCACTTATTATAGTTATTTATAAAGTTTTCATCAATTGAATATTGAACCGACAATGCTTGTTGCAGAGGATTTCTCATCCCCAAGGCTCTCTCTAAGAGTCTTGCGCCCTCTTCAATTCCGCTCGCACTCTCTTTTCCGAAAGAGGTTTTTATTTTATTTCCTATATCCTTTATACTGTCAAGGAAGAGCTTTGCAGTTCCGTAATCTCTTTTTGCCATTCTTTCGGCAACGCCTTCTTCCGAAAGCACTTTTCCTGCATAATCTGAAACCACTTCATTTTCAGCATCAGTGCGGCTTAAAATATTTCCTGCTTTTTTGTGGGTCTCAATTTTTTTGTTTACTGCACTTTCGTATTCTTCGCCCATCTCGCTTTTAACAAAGTTTTTAAGTGCATTATGCCACTTTGTACCTTCGGAGCTGTGCCCTGCCTCATGCCCTGCAACAAATTTGAGAATATCTGCAGCTGATGTTCTGTAGTCTATCAAAATAGTGTTGTCACCTGCGCTGAATATTCCGCCCTTAAGCACTCCAGTTTCGCCTATGGCGTTTGGTATTTCAGTATATATAATATTGGCTTTTGTTATCTTGGAAAGTCTCTCCAAAAATGTCCTTTCGCTTTTCTGAAGTCCTTCTCTTTGCACAATAACTTTGGGTATTCCCGAAAACTCACCTGCAGCCGCCATAGCCTTTCCGGAATTGATTAAGGTACCGAGTGTATGTTTACTGTTTTTGGCTTTATTTCTGTACCTTTCAACCTCACTGCGTAATTTTTCAGCCTCACCTGAAAGACTTGATACATCTGAATTTATTATACTGTCGGTGTAATTTATAAACTCATTCGGATTTTTAATCGCCTGCATACCTTCAGAAACTGTGGAAATTGCCGCATTGCCTCCGCCCATAATACTGCCTGTTAAAAAGCCTACAATTCCGCTGTCAAACGGCTGATTTAAAAACATATCTTTTATGGCAGTTTTCTTTGCCTCATCCTCTCCCATTCCGCTTTTTATAAGAGAGTTTATGTAATTTGAAAGCTGCGATTTATTTCCCATAATCCCGGTGTCAGAAAGATTTTGTGCAATTTCAGTTAAAAATTCCTCTGCAAACTCTGACACTCCATTTGTGACCATAGCCTTTAAAATAGAACGTGATGGCTTTCCTATCATGTTCAAAAGCCTTTCGGTACCCAACTTGTTTAAAAGGTATTCTATTGTACCCGCTGCCACTCCGCTTGCATATATCTGTGCTTCATTTCCCCCTCTCGCCCTGGCACTGTCCATAGCACCCGATGCAGCATTTGTTCCCATAAGCGCACTTGCAATTTTTACTCCCTTACCGCCTGCAGCAATTTGTGCCGCAAGCATATCACCTATTCCGAGACCTGTTTCTATGATTTTTCTGCCTGCTCCGTCGCTGTTTTTAATCATGTTGCCCTTTATTCTGTTTGACAGTTCTCCAAAGCCTTTATAACCGCTCGCCGTAAGTTTACCTCCTGTAATAGTGTTAATTACCGCTTCAGGATATTTTAAAATATCACTAACGGCAAGAGTTACACCTGCGGAGAGAGGATTGCTTATAATTTTTTCCGCTTCTTCATTATGCCAATCTTCGGCATATCTTTCCGTAAGAGCTTTTCTGTACTGAGCAGCTTTTTGAGGATTAACATTAAAAAGTGCATAATAAATGTTTTGCTCGTTTTCGCTAAAGCTATCGTCCATACTATGCGGTATGTACTCGCCGTTAACATATCTTGGCATAGTATCCGGCAGTTTCCATCCTTGTTTTTTAGCTTTTTCTCTTCCTTCCTCCGAAGCCTTTGAAAATTCTAAAATGCCAAGGGCTTCCTTTGTCAATGTTTCAATGATATAATTTCGCTCACCCATCACGGCTTTTTTGTTTGAAATATTTACTTCGCTTTCATATTCCTTAACCGCTTCATTGAAATTATTTTCAATTACAGGAGCTACTTTTGCAAACTGCTGATACCTTTTTATAAGATTATCAAATTCATTTCGAAAATCCATGTCATTTTGATATCTTCTTTGCAGTATTTCTTTGCCTCCGGGCTCATTTATTTCATTTCTTATTTTTTCAAATGGTTTTAATTGTCTTTCAAAATATTCACTCTGCAGCTGCGCTCTTCTCACTCTTCCCGCCGCATCCTCAAATGCTCCTGAATACAAAATGTTGTCAAATCGCTCATTGCCTGTTAAAACCTTTTCCTCTCCATTTTCCTTTTGCTCTATGCCATATTTTTCTTTCAGGGCATCACGGTTTACAATTCCCTTTTCGGGAGTAAACTGTTCTCGATTTAATTTATTAAGCTGACTTTTATATTTTTCTATGTTGCGGTTTTCTTTTGCAATTATTCCCTTTTGAATGTCCCTCTCTCTGTCAAAAAGAAAATAGTCTTCAGCTTTTCTCTTTCTGTACTCCATGCCCTGAAGCTTCTTTAAAAGATTTTCGTGCTCATTTACGTCTCTGCTTTTCTCAAACCTTTGGGAAATTGCCTTATACTCGTCAAGGTCACTGCCGTACATTCTGTCTTTCGCATCCATTACAAGGGCCCTTGTAGCCTCTTCCAAAATACCTTGCTTTTCCACGTCGGATATTGTAAGGCGGTGTGTCTTTGCAACAATATCGGCATAATTTCTTGCCATTTGCGGAGTTATGTATTCAATGTGCCTTCTCTGCTCCTCCTTAAATCCCTGAAAAGGTGTTTTTATTTGAGGCTTGCCAAAAGAAGAGAGAACGGCTTTGCCGTTCCCTCCGCTCTTTACTGTGTCCACATATTGTTTGTAGCCGTTGTTTTTTATATTTGCAGCCGTGCTTTTTTGTTCCGCCCCTGCAGTACTTATCTGATTGTCTTTTGCAAAGTTTTTAAGCGATAATTTATTTTTATCATCATTAAAGTTTTTTAAATTCATTCTGAAACCTCCACCTGCTTAATGCTAAATTATCCCAAAGCCGCTAATAATGGGTCACCCCCGCCATCATTGTTATTTTGCTTAAGTTTTTCCGTATCAATGTACTGATTATGTACAAACTGTGCCGCATCAAGTGTGTTCGCCCCTGCAGGAAGTCCTAAAATTTCTGCATAATTATATGGCACATAACCGGTAGCCAGGAAGAGATTAAGCCCCTGTTCAAATTTTCTCTGCTCTTCATCAGATTTATAAGCATTTTCACTTAGCTTTTGCTGTGCCCAGGATAAAAGCATCTGTTCTTTAAACTGCGCCTGCTCTTCTGTAAGTCCTTCATTAAATTGCCTTATTTGCTCTGCAAACTGCGCCTTGTTAAAGTTATTTGCAATTCCAAACTGCTCCTGCTGAGAGTTGTAATCTCTGTCAATATTTTTCTGGTTCTGGTTTATACTGTGTGCATTCATGTCCGCATTTGTCGCATCGTTAATATAACCAAGAAGTGATGCTAGGTACCCTCTCTCATTCATGTTCTTTTCGTAAGCCTTGTCCTCATACTGTGGTATAAGAGAATTTGCCGCCTGACTTGCCGCATACTCCATGCCAAAGCTGCCGCCCTGTCCTCTGTCAACCTCGCTTCTCATGGCAGCACGTCTGGCTATTTTCATTGCATTTTGCAGATTTTCATCATTATCAGGATTGTAACTAAATTCCTTTTGATTTATAAGCTTACTTAAAATGTTGTCCCTCTGCTTTTTATATGGGTCCTCATAATTATTTTTAACACCGCTTATAAACTTATTTAAATAATTTTCATTCCCGTACCAGTTGCCGCCTACATTTGCCATGCCTTCAGTACCAAGGCTTTGCCCATTGTACATAGGGTTATTAAATTCGTCATAGCCGACACTTACCCCGCTTTGCACTCCTTTTCCCCTTACCTGCGTTAAAGGATTTGATACTATCTTATTTATGTCCTGT
Organism: Clostridia bacterium; assembly: GCA_045656005.1. Taxonomy (GTDB): domain Bacteria; phylum Bacillota; class Clostridia; order UMGS1883; family UMGS1540; genus JAZNQN01. The sequence goes on along the minus strand of JAZOQG010000074.1, from coordinate 8,517 downwards.
TCACTGCCCACAAGTGTACCATTATTATTTTTAAGTCCCGAAGTGTCATAAAGATACCTTTGCCCGTTTACTGTCGCCGTAACTTTTTTTGTACCTTCATCGTATGTAATATCCTTGGCTCCCATGCTTTCAAGTCTGTTCCTGAAACCTACTTCATTTGCCGCATTTTCAAAAGTATTCATTCAATCCCCTCCCATTTCACCTCATATTTTACATCATCAATTTTAATATATGGTTTAAAGTTGGTTGTCACAAATCTATTGCCGTAGCCATCTTTAACTCCATCAAAAGTTGAAATCGTTATTGTATCTCCGATTAATTTTAAAGTTACATACCCTTTTTCGTCTTTTCTTGCCTCGATGCGTGCTTTTTTCAGGTCATTTGTTTCATCATCATAAAACTGAATTCTTTTAAATCCCGCCTCTTCATCATTTTTTCCCAAATATAAATTATTTCCAATCACCGCATCTTTATCAACATCTATTTCTGTTCCTGTAATTGTCGACCCGGTAATACGTGACCCTTCTATATCTCCGCTGAAAACTGCGTTTCCGTTATCGGAAAGTTTCAATGTTTCTGTACCATTACTATTAAAAAGTGAAAAATCAAAGCTTTTGCTTTTTGGATTATATCCTAAAATCATTCTCTTTTTCCCATTTCCGTCAAGCATAACTATTTGCGAACTGTCAATACTTGTTGTTCCGTCCTCACTTTTAACAACTGTTCTGTCTGTGGTTATGCTCTTTATGTTGTCACTTGTAAGGCGGTTCATAATCTCGTTTAAGTTGTGAAGTAGTGCTCCGAAAATGCTGACAACATCTTCCGGACTTGCATCTTTGTCAATATATGTTGTTTTAAAAACCCCCATCAGTATGTTCTCCCCCTTACTCTCATGTAAACCTCAAAGCCATGTATTGTGCATTCTCCCTGCCCTGTAAATTTAAGACGAAAACATTTTAAATTTCTCACATGCACCCCCGGCTTTATTTTTATTTCCGCTTTTTCATAAGTTTCACCGCCAAAACTATTTTTGTAAAGCTTTGTAAAATTATCCCCTTCTGCATCACCTGAAATATAAACCTCAAGCTTTGACCCCTCTTTTGCGCTGAGATTTAAAAATATCTTGAATATGTTGCTCTGCCTCGAAGCTCCGCCAACATCAAACGGCTTTGTTGTAAAGTGCCACTCTCCCGTATTGCCCTTGTCATTGAGACGGAAAATTTCGGTGTCGTTCCTTGCATACAGGAATCCTTCAATATTTACAAAATCTTTGTAACCGGGATTTCCCCATACATGCCAAATCTTTTTCTCTGTGTCATATACTAAAAGAACATTTTCCCCGTCTTTTTGCTTTAAGGAAAGATAATAGCATGCTCCGTCACTTCCTCCGCAAGAATCACTCGCATCTGTCATATTGTCTATATATTTCTTTATCTTGTGGCTTACCTTATATGGCCTTGTTGTGGCATTATAGATATAAACCCCGTCTTTTGAAAGCCATAAAAGCCCTGCCGAAGTTTCTGCAATAGATTTATCAGCTATGCACCCAACTGAATGCGAAAGCACATCCAAATAATATGAATCGGGAGTTTTTCCATATAGTATGTGAGTTGAGTTTTCTTTGAAATAAATTGCAATGTCACTAAAGCACGAAAGTCCCGTACACCCCTTTCCTTCTTCGGTACGCACATAAAAAATCTCGATGTCATCCGCATTAACCCACGACATTTCCTGATATCCTGATACCGCAAAATTTACATTGTGTCTGCTTCCCGTTAAAAGTCTTTCGTTTTTAACCAGGGCAAAGGTTACATCCTCAGGAAGAGGCTCCTGCCCCTTCTTCTCAACAAAAGAAGCCTTAAAGTTTTCGTCTATACATACCATGTGAGCCCCTTTGCCAAGTGTAAGCACTGTCTTTTTTTCCGAAAAATTAACTGCCTTAAATTCTTCTGCATTTTCTAATTCCGTCAAGATATCTTTGGAGGCAGTAATTTCCTTCCACACATCTTCAAAATAAAAAAGCCCCGCTTTTCCGTTTTTTATCGCAATGCAAAAAGGCTTTCCGCTGAAAATTTTTCCCAAAAACATTATTTTTTCAAAATCTTCATTCTCAAAAACTTTTATGGCATCCTTTCTTTGAGATATTGCAGGGTGTTTTTCACTTGATAGATTAAATTCATCACTGCTTTCCCCGTCTCCTATATTAAAAGGTGCATCTCCCGTATTTATTCCGCCGAAAGACGAAAGCGCAGGATAAGTTTTAAAATCAAGCTCCGTCATATTTACATCCTCCTCCTTATCTGTGTATTATTATTTATATTTAAATCTTCTATTTCGCCTTTTGTATAATTTCCTTTTAATTCGCACCTTTCCCATGTAGCTATTGGTCTTGACATAAGTCCGTACCTAAGACTTTCGGGTGCGTGTGTTATTTCATGAGGGTTGTCTGAACAGTCTTCAGGATGGTGCTTGTCATGAACCAGAAGCGGCAGGCATCTTATAAGGTTTGTGCAGGTGTTAAAAATGTTAAGTTTAGCCTTTTTTCCGTCTTCATTTTCAAAAACCTTTAAATATTCTCTCATATTTCTCCAACCTTCCACTCTTCTGTCATCTGCCTTTTTAAGCCCCACAAGGCCTGCCGCCGCCATAATCTCCATTCCACTTCTTCCGCTGTCCTGTCTCCTGTTCCAAAGGTCAGGGGAAGCTACTGTATATATTATCTTTTCGCCTTCTGATAACTTGTTTATTTTTTCTGCAGCTTCACTTAAGATAAGTCCGCTCTCATAAAATTCTCTATATACAAAAATGTTTCCTGCACTGTCAGTTGCATACCAAAGACATGCCGTCATGTCAAGACCGTAATCTATGCTTCTAAATCTTCGCCAATGTGCCGGCAGAGAAATCGGCTCCATAGTGTGAATTTCTCTCTTAAATTCAGGGAAGTATTGCCCTTCGAATATGTCCCAGTCCCCATAAAGCAAGGCTTTCCTTTCGTTTTCAGGCAGGCTTTCAAGCCTTTTTATATATTCAGGGTCACTTTCCATAATAAAATTGTTGTCCTGAATTTTTGCCGGGATAAAAACTCTCTTTCTTCCGCCTTCTTGAAAAATTGCTTCAGGAGGTGCCGTGTCAATAAATCTTTTCTTTACCCATCCGTGCCCCTGTGAGCCTGGATTGGTTGAGGACTTTGTCTGCTTTGGAAACGAATTTACACCTCTTATACGGCTAAGCATGTATGTATATTGAAACTCTGTAAAGTGCGTAAGCTCATCGAACCTTATAATGTCATATTCGGCTGACTGATACATTGTGACCGCACTGTCAGAAGAAAGATATCCAAATTCAATTATAGACCCCGTTTTAAAAACCATTTTATGCTTTGTGCTGTTGTATTTGTAAAGAGCCTTTGGAATTAATGAGAGTGCCGTCATAATAAGAGAACGTTCAAGTTCCGGGAAAGATGTTCTTAAAATAAGTTGCTTAATTCCCGGATATTTAACTGCGCATAAAAAAGCATCAACAATTTGTCCATAGCTTTTTCCTCCCCCTGCAGCTCCGCCATATAAAACCTCATCGCAATCGGCATCTATAAATTTTTTCTGTTTTTTTGTAAGTTTTAAATTAATATCCATATATTTTAAAATATGGGGAGGTTTTACCCTCCCCATTGCACGAACACAATTATTATTAATTAAATACCTTTTGAACCTACAAGGCCTCTCCAGTCAACATAACCGCAATCAAAACGGCAGTAACCATAGAAACGGTAGTCCATTTTATTGTCAATTTTCTCACTGTCAAAAATTGGTTTCTCTCTCCAAAGGAATTTAAGGTTGTCGAAACTGTCATCCTGAACATACCATGGCTTGCTTTCCTCGTTTGCAAGATAGTCCCATACAATGATATCAAGTGACGGAACGGTGTTTGTATCGTTGTTATTGGTACCTGCCTGCAGTGTGGAATTAACAAGCGCACGGGCAGTAAATTCCCAATCGGGAGCTACAACGAGCTTTTTCGCATGCGCCGCAATAAGCACACCTGCTTCGTCTTTCTGAAGTCTCATTTTTGTCAGTGCCTCTTTAAGTTTTTCATCGGAAAGCGCACCTTCAATAAGGTTAGAGCATGTGTCCCCGCTGTCAGCAAGAGGATGTGCCGCATTGAAAAGGCTTACACCGTCATATCCAACATTTGCAAAGCCATTTGAAATAATTTTGGCTGCTTCATTTTCCTCTGTTGCCGCAAGACCTCTTGCAAGGCTTTTTGCGCTTCCGCCCTTGCCGTGACCTTTAAATACATTGTACTGGTCATCCTGCATAAGCTCCCATGTTACCTCGTAGCTTTTGTCAAAACGTCTTGCGGTAAATGTAGCCTTATCTCCTTCTGAAAATGCATCAAGATTAAAATCAGCACCTTCCTGATTCTCGCCCCAAGTACCGAGACCGCCCATGTGAGGAAATGTCTCTTCTTTTCTCTCCATGTTATCAACATCGAATGTGTTTACATAAGTTTTCGGTTTTTCGCCGTACGCATCAAAAAATATTTTCTTATGTACGGGTGTCATGAGCTCACCGAAATTCGCTCTTGTCATTTTAATAGCATCTGCCATTTAATATCACTCCTAATCTTTCATTTTATATTTTGCATACTCTTTTGGGGTCATTCCTGCTCTTTTTGCAGTTTTAATTTCATCTGCAGAAAGTCCAAAATCATCCTCGTCTGCCGATGCATTGCCCCTTTGAGACAAGGCTTTAATTTTTTTGCTGTCTCTCACGCGGCTTTTATTAAGCGCCTCTTCCTCTGCCGCTTTTCTTATTTTTTCCGCTCTCGCCTCACCAAAGAGAACATTGTATGCCTCTTTCAAAGTAAGTCCTTTTTTATCAGCATATTCCGTAACTTCGTCATAAACCTCTTCTATATCGTCATATAGAGGGTTTCCTGAAAGCTCTGCCGCCTCTTTGTCAAAGTTATTTCTGCTGCCCTGCATTTTAAGGGCACTGTTTTCTTTCTGGATTGCCATAAACTTTTTGGCAGTTTCTTCATCCACTCCGTGTTCATTCATATACTGTGCCAGGTCAAAGCTATCCATTACAGCCAAAAGTTCTCTGGGATTTGTTGTATTCGTTTTTTGATAAAGTCTTTCTAAGAGTTCATCGGTTTCTCTGCTTTTTTCTCTTGCCGCTTTAAGCTTTGCTCTCGATTCCTGCAAAGCGGCAAGGGGAACTTTCTTTTCCTCCTGCTTTTTCTCTCCCTCATCGCCTGGCAAATCCTCCTGGCTTATAATCTCCCCTTCAGCATCTGGCAGTATTTTATCCTCAATAACTTCTTCGGGATTTATAATGTTTTTCTCTTCCATTTTTCTGCTCCTTATTTAACGCATAATTGCGATTTTGCTATTTAACGCATAACTGCGATTTCTCTGTTATTTGCGCATAACTGCGGATTGCCTGAAGAATTTCTTCTCCGTCATTTTTTCTTTTTTACACTATGATTTCCACTTTCATTCACCTCCTCCATATCTATAACTTCCCATGACCCTCCAAAGGGTCTTAAGTAAAGTTTGTAACACTTTCCGCATTTGCATAACCCCCTGGCAAAATGTGTAACTCTGCCCCCGTAAAATCCGTGTACTTTGTTTTTTACAATCGGTGAAGTTATGTTTTTCACCGAAAGTTTCTCTCCGCAATCGCACACTGTTGTTTTTAGGTTTTGTGCCATCTGTTTTTCCTCCTATCTGTATAATTTCCTTTTCGCATATTCGTTTAAAGTAACTTCCATTCTTCCTTTAAATCCGCATGCAGGGCAATGCCCTGTTTTGTCCTTGGAATATCCTATATCCCGAAGTGCAACCCTTTCGCACCTTGGGCACATTGGATTATTCCCAAGCTCCTCAAAATTCAGAGTGCTTAAATACTTATGTATTTTTATTCTGTTTGCAACATTCTGCGGTAAAAAAATCACATCATAGCCCCCGTTTCAATATTTCCGCTCATATTAACTCCTAAAACATCAGCATTTTGATTTGCAATCTCTCCTCCTGGCACTTCTCCTGGAGTACTTGGTTGCTGATTTGCAAGCGCCAGTCCAAAGTTTTGGTTCATCCACTCACGAAGTTCCTCGGCAGAAATAATTTTCATGGCATATAGTTCCCTCATCATGTTATATTGAAAAGCCTTGTTCTGCGGAAGTCCTGCACCGACCGAAACCGTTATATCAAATTCGGCATTTTTTGTTCCATCAGCTTCTAAAACGTGCTTCCCGCCTTTTTCTTTTGGAATGAGATTATCTATCCCTTCAAACTCCATGGGACTGACAGTAATAAATTTTTGACCCTCGTCATCTATTCGTATAACAATATCACGATCCCAGAATTCTCTCACAAGCTCAAATGCATACGAAAATACATCGGCAAGCGTGTCCTGAAGCATGCTTTTTTTGTGAGCAATGCCACTGTTTCCGCTTTGCTGAAGGGTAAGTGCTTCTGTAGCAGTATCAACACCCGTTTGTTTGTTCCCCGTCATCTGGTCTGAAAAACGTGAAACCTTCTGCACTTCATACTGTAAGGCTAAATTTCTCCTTCTTTCTACATAAGACGGAAGCTGTGGAGCTTCAAGATTTTTAACTGCTCCTACGTGGTTTACTGGGATGTTAAGCCCTGCCTCATTCGTTAAGGCATCAAGGTCTATTCCGCTCCCTGTTTCAATTAAGCGCTGAGGATTACCCGTAAGACGGGCATTAATTCTTATCTGGTCGTCAAGGTCGTTTATAATATCCTGAACAGGAGCTGTAATTTCAATATCTCCTATTCCGAATATTGTACCCTCATCCTCGTAAAGCGGTGTAAAAAAGTAAGGATATCCTCCTGCTTTGTAAAAACCTTCGCCACTGTCCTCGCTGTCAGAAAGTATTACTCCGCATCCGCTCATCTCTACAAGTCTCAGCATTCCTGCCTCGCGTGTCCATATAAGTAAATGCTCATATTTTGCATTTTCACCGTCACTTTTGCTCTCGTCCGAAACATCGTCCATCCTAAACGGAAAATAATTTTCCTGTATTTGGGCTGCAACTTCTTCTCCGTATGTCTCTTTAGCCCAATATACTGATTTTACAATCCTCTCAATTATAAATTCAGCCTCATTTATCTTTAAAACGTCTGTCACACATGGGTCAATTAAAATATTTTGTATCGGCACGTTTTCAATTTTAGGAAGGCCTGCGCCCCCAAGTGCATCCATGTCAAAAATCACCCTTATAACACCCATTCCGTACTTTTCGCGTCCTCTTTCATGTCTTTCAATAACTTTTTTCATGTGGTTTCGGCTTTTTATAAATTCTAAAATTGAACTTGCTTTTTCTGAAAAAGGTGCATCTGAGAAAGTAACAGGCGCGGCTTTCACACTGATATTTTCCTCTACAAGCAGAGAGACATTACCTTCAACCATAGGATGAATAACATTTACATTGCTCGCGGGGTCAAAATCGCTTTCAGGCTTGTTTTGTTCACCCTTCCAGTAAAGGTGACATTTTTTGAGTTTTTCGTAAATGCGAAGCCTTTCCATATTTTGATGTGCGCGTCTGTAAAAATCAATGTATTTTATTGCAAGCTTGTCTTTTTCCTCATTTCCATTTTTTTCCTGAATGAGTGCTTTTTCTGTGCTGTTCACTTACGTTTCACCCCCTCGTAAAGGCCTTGTGATGTCTTATATTTCTCATATTTTTGCCCTTCCGTCTTTTTGTTTTTGTATTCTAAATGCTTAAGTATTGCTGTGCCACCCACAATAGCGCCAAATATAAAACTTAAAACCTCTGCCACTTCCCTGCCCCCTTTACAGTAGGATATTTCCCTCTCTTTTCATATCTATCCTGCCTTGCATGCCTTAAAATCTCATCACAATGTGCCTTATAATTTGCCGCTGCTTTTATATCTTCCTCCGCTTCTGCCATAAGAGCAAGAGCGTAAAAAACTAAAACTCCCGAATAACTGTCATGTACCCCGCAGTCCTGCTCCAGAAATTCCGCCTCGCTACCGCTCCCCTCCGGGAAACCTTCAAACACGTTACATGCGTTGTATAGTATTTCAACACTTCGTCCGCCCTCTTCGCCGCTTAAAAGTATAAATCCGTAAGGCTCAAGCATAAAAGAACTCTCGCCCATATCGTCTTCATATAGCACCGCGCGGCATAATTTTCCGTCAACTACAACGGCTTTTATAAATTCCGGAGAAATTCCTTCAGGCAAAGGATATAAAGACATTCCTTTTAAGGTTTCAAAACACTGCATATCGCTTTTTCCTATCTCTGCACCAAATCTTCTTATTCCGGCATTTATGTATTCGAGTTTTTCGCTATCGCCAAGTGCTGTAGGTCTCATTCTGTTGATTTCATAAAGTAAATCCTTTAATTTCATCATGCCTCAGCCTCAACCTTCACAATATTTTTAAGCCTTACCTCAGCTCTCCAGAAAACTCTGTGTCCCTCGGCACCTGTAACTGTAATCCTTTTTGCACTATTTCCAAAAAAT
>JAZOQG010000073.1:0-8453 GCA_045656005.1 Clostridia bacterium | reverse complement strand
AAGTCCCTTTGCGCTATGAAGTGTCATAAGAGAAACTGCATCTTGTTCTTCGTCGTAATTGTCTATATCGGACATAAGCGAAACATTGTCAAGAAAATCAGCAAGAGTCGGATTTTCGTTTTCTTTTTCGTAGTTTACTGCAACTGATACAAATTCCTGTAAGTTTTCAACTCTTCCCATAGCCTCCATGTCATCAGGATTTACCTGATACTGCGCTGCGTACCCCGTTTTTTCGAGCACACGGCTTACAAAAAGCGATGGAATCATAGTGTCCGCTTCACTTCGGAGCATTTCGATAGTGTCAACAAAACTTTGTACTGATGATGCCGCTCTCCCAAGCATTGAAGAGGCTTCCTTCATAAACTGATACATACTCATGCCATTCTCTGAGGCAAGAAGAGACGCATTGTCAAGTGTTGTTTTTCCTATTGCTCTTTTTGGGTTATTTATAATTCTCATAAGACTTATGTCGTCATCAGGATTTTTTATAAGTCTTAAATAAGCGATTATATCTTTGATTTCCATGCGGTCATAGAAACGGTGACCTGCAATAATTCTGTAGGGAACTGCTTCTCTTATAAAACGTTCCTCAAGTCCTCGTGCCTGTGCGTTCATGCGATATAAAACCGCCATGTCAGAATAAGGTATGCCCTCGTCAATATTTAAACGATATGCCTCACCCGCAATAAATGCCGCCTCGTCACGTTCACCCGAAGCATAATATTCTAAAATCTTTTCGCCATCACCAAAGTCAGTCCAGAGATTTTTCCCTTTTCTGCCCATGTTGTTTGAAATAACTGCATTTGCCGCATCTAAAATGTTTCCGCTTGAACGGTAGTTTTGCTCAAGCCTTATAGTGTGCGCATTCGGAAAACTTTTTTCAAAACTCAAAATGTTTTCAATGTTCGCACCGCGGAATTTGTAAATACTCTGGTCGTCGTCACCCACAACACAAAGATTTTTGTATTTTTTTGCGAGCATGCTCACAAATTTGTACTGAGCGTTGTTGGTGTCCTGATATTCGTCTATATGTATGTAACGGAATTTTTCCTGATAGTAGTCGAGTACGTCGGGACATTTTTCAAAGAGCTTTACTGTGAGAGTAATCAAATCATCAAAGTCTACTGCATTGCTTTTTTGAAGCCTCTCAGTATAAAGTCTGTACACCTTGCCGATGCATTCCATTTTAAGGTTTCCGCGGTAGGTAGCCATAAATTCTTCTGCATCTACAAATTCGTCTTTTGCGCTGCTTATATAGCTTATGCAAAGAGCGGGTGTAAAAGTCTTGTCATCGAGATTTAACTGCTTCACGCAGTCTTTTATAAGACGTTTCTGGTCATCGCTGTCGTAAATTGTAAAGTCACGGCTGTAGCCAATTTTGTCAATATCACGGCGAAGAATTCTTACGCAAGCAGAGTGGAAAGTTCTTATCCACATGTCTCCCCCGTCGCCAACAATTTTTTCAATTCGCTCACGCATTTCAGCCGCCGCCTTATTTGTAAAGGTGATGGCTAAAATGTTCCATGGCTTTACGCCTTTTTCAGAAATTAAGTGCGCAATTCTATAGGTAATAACTCTCGTTTTCCCACTGCCTGCTCCGGCAAGCACTAAAAGCGGTCCCTCCGTGTGAGTAACCGCTTCTCTTTGCATATTATTAAGACTTTGAAGTTCTAAGTTCATAATAATTTGCCTTTCGCACTTTTATTATTGAAATTATACCATAGAAAATCTTGTTTGTCAAAAGGTAATTTTATAATTACTCCTTGACATATTAAAAAGTTTATGATAGTATAAACATAGCAAGAGGGAACGACATCAGTTGTTTCCGCTTATAAACCGTTTATTTTTGAGATAAACCGTCTATCTGTTGCGGAGGTAGGCGGTTATTTCTTTATGTAAAGTATAATAATCATCACCAGTAAAGTAAACGAAATTATTTCTTCCATATTGGCACCTCCTTTCATAAGAGGTGTCGGAAACAACCGCCGCCGTTTCTCTTGCTATGAATGCATTATATCATATATTCTATATTATTTCAACATCTTTTTTAATTCTGCAATAACTCATATTAATAAAATTTTATAGTGATAGTAACTCCCCAATGGTATATTCTTTTGGTTTCATAAACCATGTCATATTTTCACTCCAGAAAAATATTTTGATAACATCGTTATTGTCAATGTCTTCATAATTTAATTCTATTTCTTCATATTTCAATGGTTTCATTAATACTGATTTACTTGTAGCATCTATTCCATTATTTTTATATCGACAAATAAAAATTCTTCCTCTTTTTGTAGTACTTGTAAAATTTGTTATAATAAATTTCGCACTAAAGCTATTTTCACAAATATTCCATTCTGTTAGCCCCATCTTGATTTCCTGTTCGAAACGTATTCTCATTATCCTTCCGGTAGAATTAGTTAAAAATTTTATAGGCACACCTATTGGTACTATTTCGTCAAGTCCACATTTTTCTTCGCCATAATATCCGCCACTATAAACAATATCATTTATTTTTGATACCGAAGCAACTTCGGCAATCATTATCCAGCTGTCATCACATTCAATTTTTACATCCCATGCACCACCGCCCACACCTACTTTATATCCCATTGATGTTATTATGCCAGTACGATATTTATATTCAGTATTCTGTTTTGCACTCACATTATACTCATTAATATATTCCGGAGATATTCTATTTCCAAATTGGTCTTGTAACCAAAATTTCAAGGTGTATTCTTCATTTTTATCTTTTCTTCCACCAATTTTGAAAGCACTTTCACCATTACCTATATTTATAAATTCATAATCTAGAACCTTTTCTTCTACATTTTCAAACAAAGAATTTAAAAGTTGATATTTAAGAAATATATTTTCTGCTTCGATCTCAAAATTAACACGAAGTTCATAATAATACTCAATCGTCATCCCTTCTACTGTATCCATGGATAAACTAGTCGTATCTTGAACCGCTTGAATTTTCTTTATCGCATACATATTATCCCGTGCATTATAATCTTCAACAATAATACCACAATCATAAACAGATATATTGTATTTATGTTGATTATCCAATGGTAATAATAAAAAGTCTTTATCATAATTATAATAGAATATCGGCAAAGTCGGTATGTTTTTTCCATCTTTTTTGAAAATTTTCTCTTGTATATCATAAATAACATCGGTATAAAATTCTACCGAATTATCAAATTCTATTTCAGACACCTTACCCGCAGAATTAAGTAAATATTTTATAGGCACATCCATGGGCACTATCTCGTCAAATTCAATTTTTTCTCCGCCATAATATCCACCACTATAAACAATATCATTTATTTTGGCTGTTGAGGAAACTTCAGTTACCATCACCCATCCTGCACCCTCTAAAATTTTCACTTCCCATACACTGCCGTCAATGCCGGTTGATTTGACCATAGCTGTTATTACACCACAACCTGTACTTTCAGTAGTTTCTGTGCTTCCCGAAGAACCTTCTCCTCCTAATCCCGGTCCAGTTAAGTCCCCAGATCCTGATGTTATTTTTCTTAACGAAGCGAATTTAGGAATTTCTGCCAAATATGCATTTGCTTCTGCCGCCTCTACATTTAAAAATGATATTATGAAAATGATAGTTGTTATGCATATAGTAACAACGCGATATACTGTGCTTGTTGTTTCTCTTCGCGATGCAAGAAAATCGATAGGAAACCACTTTAATGCTATATTAAATTGTTTGCAAAGTATTTTAACCATAATATTTCCTTTCCGACAGTGTCTGTTTAAAATATAAAAAGTATTTTATCTTTAATTATAAAATTCAAAATTATTTTGAAATATATCTTATCATTTTTGACACCATATATTATAGCCCGCACATGGGCAATTGTCAATAAAAAAGCAATATTTTATACTAAACTATATATTAAGTGTAATTGGAGATTAAAGATAGTGATTGTATATGATAAATTATGGAAAACAATGAAAGAAAAAAACATTTCTCAATATCAGTTGATAAAAATACACGGATTTAGCACCGGACAGCTTGACAGATTACGAAAAAACGGGAATGTTAATTCCTATACTTTAAATACCTTGTGCGAAATTTTAGAATGTAAATTGGAAGATATTGCAGAATATAAAAAAGATTGAAACAAAAATCAGCCCCGTCACAAATTGACAGGGCTGGTTTTTTTGTTTATAAAAGCCGTCGATATGCAGACTAAAGTCTGCTCGATATTTTTCTTTCACAAAATCGATATGTTTTCGCATTGTTCAAACTCGATATGATATGAATTCTTGTTGCCGTCAGGCAACATATCGAGCCGCAAGGCATATCGAGTGCTTTTGCACATATCGAGAATTCGGCAGAATTCATATCGATGCGTCTCAAATGCAACGCAATAAATTACTTTCTTGCGATAGCAGCTTTTGCTTTAGCTGCAATATCTTTTGCAGTAAGCTCGTACATTTCGAGAAGCGGAGCAGGTTTACCGCTCTTGCCGAATACGTCTTTTGTACCGATTCTTTCCATAGGAACGGGGCAACCTTCGCAAAGTGCTTCTGCAACTGCGCTGCCGAGACCGCCTATGATGTTGTGCTCTTCTGCTGTTACTACGCAGCCTGTTTTCTTAGCAGATTTGCAGATAAGCTCACTGTCAAGAGGCTTAATTGTATGTATGTTAATAACCTCAGCGCTGATGCCTTCTTCTGCGAGAATTTTTGCAGCTTCGATAGCTTCAGGAACGAGAAGACCTGTTGCAACAATTGTAACGTCGCTTCCTTCTGAAAGAACAACACCTTTGCCTATTTCAAATTTGTAATCTTCATCGAAAATTACAGGAACTGCAAGACGGCCAAAACGGAGATATACAGGACCGTCATGCTCGATAGCAGCTTTAACTGCAGCTCTTGCTTCAACTGCATCAGCAGGGTTTAAGATAACCATGCCGGGAATTGAGCGCATAAGAGCGATATCTTCGAGACACTGGTGTGTTGCACCGTCTTCACCAACGGAAATACCTGCGTGTGTTGCACCGATTTTAACGTTTAAGTGTGGGTAGCCAACACTGTTTCTAACCTGCTCGAAAGCTCTGCCTGCGGCAAACATAGCAAAAGATGATGCAAAAACTGTTTTTCCGCAAGATGCGATACCTGCAGCGGTTGAAATCATGTTAGCCTCTGCGATACCCATGTTTATAAATCTTTCAGGAAATTCTTTTTTGAATGTATCTGTTTTAGTTGATTTTGAAAGGTCGGCATCAAGTACAACGAAATCGTAATCTTTTCCGAATTCTGCCAAAGCGCTGCCGTAAGCCTCTCTTGTAGCAATTTTCTTAACGTCTGCCATTTATTCCACCCCCAAATCTTTCATAGCAATCGCATATTCTTCTGCATTAGGCGCTTTGCCGTGCCATCCTGCGTTGTTTTCCATGAAGGATACGCCTTTACCTTTTACACTCTTTGCAATAATTGCAGTAGGTTTGCCTTTTGTAGCTTTTGCATTTTCGATAGCAGCTTCGATGCTGTCAAAATCGTGAGCGTCGCAAATAACAACGTTCCAGCCAAAAGCTTCAAATTTTTTGTCAATAGGTGTGGGGTTCATAACTTTTGTTATGTCACCGTCTATCTGAAGACCGTTAAAGTCAACGATTGCTGTCATATTGTCAAGTCCGTAGTGAGGTGCAAACATAGCTGCCTCCCAAACCTGACCTTCCTGAATTTCACCGTCACCAAGGATTGCATAAACTCTGTAATCCTTTTTGTCCAGCTTTGCGCAAAGAGCCATACCGTTTGCAGCGCAAACACCCTGACCGAGAGAACCTGTTGACATGTCAACACCCGGAACTTTCTTCATGTCGGGATGACCTTCGAGATAGCTGTCAATGCTGCGAAATCCTTTCAAATCTTCTTTCGGGAAAAATCCCTTTTCTGCAAGTGCCGCATAAAGAGCGGGGCCGCAGTGACCCTTTGACATAACAAATCTGTCACGATTTGGGTCTTTTGGGTTTTTGGGGTCTACGTTCATTTCTTCAAAGTAGAGATATGCCAAAATATCTGCTACACCGAGTGAACCACCCGGATGACCTGCACCTGCACTGTAAATTTCAGTTACGATAGAGCGTCTGATATTCAGTGCGATTTCGGCAAGTTTATCCTTTTTTGCCTGTTCCATTTTTCATACTTCCTTTCACCTGTCTATATTATCAAAACCTTTGCCTAAAACCTCTCTGGTGTCTGTAATAATTACAAAGGCATCGGAATCAATATCTGATATAATGTTTTTTATAAGCGGCAGTTCTCTCCCATAGATTGTACACATTAAAACCGCTTTTTTCCTGCCTGAGTACATTCCCTCGCCCGAAAGCGCTGTCATGCCTCTGTTTATTTCTGAAAATACTCTCTTTTTTATTTCTGCCGCCATTTCGCTTATTATATAAAGAGTTTTAAGTGGCTCTGAAAACCCTTCCATAACCTTGTCGAGAAAAAACGCTGATACAAATAGCGCAATAATCGCAAAAAGCGCCGACTCAAGACTTTTATAGTATATCGCCTGAAGTAAAATTATCAAAGCATCAACTATCAAAATGGCACGGCTTACCTTGATGTGCGGCTTTTTCCTGCTTATAAAATGCGCCAGTATGTCACTTCCGCCCGAGGATGCGCCCGACGTAAATATAAGTCCGAGCCCTGTCCCAAGAGCCGCACCGCCAAATATTGCACGGAGCATATTGTCAAGCTGCGGAAAAGAAACCTCTTCCCACAAATTTGCAAAAATGCTGAACAAAAATGTCCCCAGTAAGGTTTTTAAAAGAAACTGCCTTCCTGCACCAAATGCCAGAAACAAAAGCGGTATGTTTATAATAAGAATTGCCGTTCCGATACGAACATAAAGCATGTCCGACAAAATTGCCGCCAAAGCTCCCGCACCGCCGGGTGCCATGTTTCCGGGTTTTAAAATAAGTGTAAGTGCGCCCGAAGATATGGCACAGCCTGCCACAATTTTAAAAAAATTAAGGAAGTTTCTTTTTTTCAATTTTTATTGCACCTCACAGATACCTTCAAAAATTTTACATAAAAGAAAGTCTGTTCTGTCATACTCTTTTTTTATGTAAAGGTAACCTATGAGTGCCTCAACCCCCGTAGCACACCGATACTGGAGTACATCGGCATTTTTTGGTACGGTAGGACTTTTAGCATTTCGCCCTCTTTTGAAAATTCTCTCTTCCTCTTCGCTTAAAAGGTCTTTTATAATTTCAAAGCCTTTAGCCTGTGCCGAGGCACAGACAAGACGCGAAACCTTTCTGTGAAGAGATGAAGGCTTTTCGTTATGCTCTGCCACAAAACGGCTTCGCATATAAATTTCGTACACCGCATCTCCTATATACGCCAATGTAAGGGGCGAATATTCCTGCGGTAAAAGCGTAAAATCTATCAAATTTTCAGCTCCTATTTTTTATGCCATTTAACACCTTCGCGGGTGTCCTCGAGTATAATTCCCATGCCTTCGATTTTGGCTCTTATCTCGTCAGCAAGCTGGAAGTTTTTCTCTTTTCTTGCCGCCTGTCTTTCGGCTATGAGCTTTTCAACCTCAGCGGAAATATCATCGCTTTCCTCTTCTCTCTGAAGTATTGCCAGAACAGAGGAAATTTCCAAAATTAAGCCAAGATATGAAGCTAAAACTTCTTTATCAGCATTCTTTGCCATTTTTGTGTTGGCTTCTCTTACCGCCTCAAACAAAACTGCGATTGCATCGGCAGTATTAAGGTCATCATCCATTGCCGCCTGGAATTTGTCAAGTAACGCCTTCGAGCCTTCATTTTTTCTTGCATCTCCCGCCTCGCATTTTTCCATAAGACGGTTTTTGCAGTTATATATTCTCTCCAGCGAAGTTTTTGAAGCTTCAATTAATTCCGCGCTGAAGTTTATGGGGCTTCTGTAATGTGAGGAAAGCATGAAAAATCTAACGATTTCGTAATCATATTTTTCTGCAATCTCACGAACTGTAAAGAAATTGCCAAGGGATTTTGACATTTTTACATTGTCAACATTAATGTATCCGTTGTGGAGCCAGTATCTTGCAAAAGGCTTACCGTTTGCCGCCTCGCTCTGCGCAATTTCGTTTTCATGGTGGGGGAAGATTAAGTCTCTTCCGCCGCTGTGAATGTCAATAGTCTCGCCTAAATATTTGTTTGCCATGGCACTGCATTCTATATGCCAGCCGGGTCTGCCCTTTCCAAAGGGAGAATCCCATGCGATTTCGTCGTCAGTTTTCTGTGCTTTCCAGAGCGCAAAATCCATAGGGTCGCGCTTTCTCTCGTCAACACCTATTCTTGCACCTGCCTCAAGCTCTTCTAAGGGCTGATGCGAAAGCTTTCCATATTCTTTGAATTTCTTCGTGGAAAAATAAACATCGCCGTCTACTTCATAAGCATAGCCTTTTTCCACCA
>JAZOQG010000072.1:0-6367 GCA_045656005.1 Clostridia bacterium | reverse complement strand
AATTTCTTAAAAACTTCATAAAAATTTTTTTAAAAATTGTTTGACAAACTCGGAAAGTTATTGTAAAATACGTTGCGAAGGAGTGATTGGATGTTTGAAATCAAAAAACTTTCAAAACCAGAGATAAAAAAATATGCAATTTTGACATCTGTTTCAGTACTTCTTGTTTTGAGCTTTATTTTGCTTATTGCTGCATGGTCCAATAATGCGGTAACAATACACGACGGAGAAAACACAATAAATGTTAAAACTACAATGTCAACAGTTTCGCGTGTTCTTGAAGAAGCAGGGATTACACTTGGAGATTTCGACAGTGTTGACCCTGACAGAGACGAATCCGTTTCAAACAATATGATAATCACAGTTCACAGAGCGGTTAAAGTTTCTGTTTCGGACGAGGGCAAGGTTATAGAGTACATGTCCAGCGGTCAGACTGTTGAAGGTGTTTTAAACCAGACAGGTTACACACTCGAAGAGGGTGATGTGGTTTATCCTGCAAAGGACAGTGCGGTTTCGGAAAACATGCTCATTGAAATAAGAAGAGCAAAAGAATTTACAATAGTTTTAGACGAAAACGAGAAAACTGTGAAATCTGCGGCATTAACGGTTGGAGACCTTCTTTCGGAAGAGGGGATTGAGGGTGAAGAAATTCATGTAAATTTAGAATCTTCCGTAAAACTCAAGGAAGGTATGAAGATAAAAATTTCATCAATTACTGTGGAATATGAAGATGTTACAGAAACTATTCCATACAAGACGGAGAACAGAAATAATTCTTCCCTGCAAAAAGGAACTACTAAGGTTGCGCAGGCAGGAAAGAACGGTTCAAAGGTTGTAACTTACGAAGTAAAATACAAAAATGGTGTTGAAATTGAAAGAAAAGCGGTAAACACCGTAGTAAAACAAAATGCCGTTACAAAAATAGTTGATATCGGAACTAAAACAAAATCATCTGCGGCTAAAACTTCGTCTGCATCATCAGGGGGCGGTAGTAGTCAGAAGGGGTTTAGCTATTCGAAAGTATTGACATGCTCTGCATCTGCGTATGACCTTTCTTATGAAAGCTGCGGAAAGCATCCGGGAGACCCCAACTATGGAATTACTGCAAGCGGAATGCGTGCACAGTATGGCGTTGTGGCTGTTGACCCCAGAGTTATTCCTCTTGGCACAAGGCTTTACATTGAGGCGGTTGACGGCTCATGGACTTATGGCTACTGTGTTGCAGGAGATACGGGCGGCGGAATTAAAGGAAACAAGGTTGACCTTTTTTATAACAGCCGCAGTGAAGCGCTTGCGTTTGGAAGAAGACAAGCGAAAGTTTATATACTAAATTAGTTAAATGGAAATGTAAAAAAGTCCAGACTGCAAAAAATAAAAATAAAATTATTAATTTTATTTTGTGCATGATATTATTTATAATGTTTAATGAAAACATCCGCATTAGCGGATGTTTTTTTGTTTTTATATTGACTATACGGAAATAAATGGGTATAATAAGATTAAAGTGGGGTGGAAGGACTTGAAAATAGGAATAGTACCCAATGAGATTAAAGACAAAGGCTTTGTTTATACGAAAAAAATAGCAGGAAAGCTCTCGGAATTTGCTGATGTTTATTTGCACGAGAAGGTGCAGGGACTTGAAGGCGTATATAAAATTTTCAGTAAAGAAGATTTGTACAAAAACTGTGATGTAATTATTGCACTTGGTGGGGACGGAACACTTTTGGCCGTTGCTCACGATGCTGCGCACTATGAAAAAGCTGTACTCGGCATAAATTTAGGGAGACTTGGATTTTTGTCGGGTAGTGAAAGCGAGCAGTTTCTTAAAATTGGCTACAAAAAGCTCATGGAAGAAATCAAAGTTGAAGAGAGAATGATGATTGAGGCCGAAATTTTGCATGCTGACGGTGAAAAAGAAACTGTTTCGGCACTTAATGACATTGTCATAAAAAGAGTTGAGTTTGCAAGAATGGAAAGCATAGATGTGTTTATCGGTGACGAGCTTTTGGGAAACTATCTTTCTGACGGAATAATAGTTTCTACACCTACGGGTACTACGGCATATTCTCTTTCGGCAGGAGGTCCTATTGCAGACCCCGAGCTTGAGGCAATGATAGTGACACCCGTGTGCCCCCACCTTTTAAGGGCAAGACCAATTGTGGTGCCTGCAACAAAAACGATAACAATTTCAAAACCTTCTGATACGACAGATATTAGCGCTGTCACTGCAGACGGAAAAGAAAGTTGTCCGTTAAACGGCGGGGACAAGGTATTGATAAGAAAATCAAAGCTTAAAACAAGGCTTTTAAAAATAGCAGAAAACGGATTTTACAGTTTGCTTTCCGAAAAGCTTAAATAAGAGGGTTTAGATATGAAACAAAAAAGACATAACACTATTTTATCTCTCATAAGTTCGAAAATTATTGAAACTCAGGGAGAACTTACAGAAGAACTTGAAAAATTAGGGTTTGCAGTAACGCAGGCAACGGTTTCAAGAGATATAAAAGATTTAAATCTTACAAAATGTCAGACGGGTGACGGAAGATACCGCTATGCACAGCAGGGAGGGGCACCTTCGGGGGTTATCGGAGGAGAAAACAGAATTAAAACAATTTTTGCAAATTCTGTTGTAAGCGTTGATTATGCGTTAAATCAGATAGTTATAAAAACTTTGTCAGGCATGGCACAGGCGGCGGCAATTACTATCGAGGGGATGAATTTCCCTGAGATACTCGGCACAATTGCAGGTGATGATACTGTTTTTGTTGTGGTAAGAAGTGAAAATGAAGCGAAAGTGCTTTGTGAAAAACTTATGTATATGATTGAGAATTAGGAGAAAAAGAAATGCTGAGTCAGCTCATTATTTCAAATATTGCAGTAATTTCAAAATGCGAGATGACTTTATCAGGCGGGTTCAATGTACTTACGGGTGAAACGGGTGCGGGCAAATCGCTTATAATTGATTCGATTAATCTTGTGCTCGGGGAAAGAGGAAACCGTGAGCTTATTCGCCATGGAGAAAAGAAGGCGAAAGTGGAAGCTCCTTTTTATCTTACTGATGAGGAAAAGAGTATGTTTTTAAATGAAGTCGGTGAATTTGATGGCAATGATTTTCTGATAAGCCGTGAAATTTTTGATGACGGGCGAAACGTTTGTAAAGTAAACGGAGAAATGGCAACAGTTGCAAGACTTCGTGAAATAGCACGTTATCTTGTGAATATCCATGGGCAAAATGATGGGCAAAAACTTCTCGTGAAATCGGGGCACATTGATTATGTTGATAAATTTGCGGAAAACGATGAACTTCTTTCAGAGTATAAGTCACTTTACGGAGAATGTGCAAAAATAAGAAAAGAACTCGAAGGACTTCAAAACGATGAAGGCGAAAAACTCAGAAGGCTTGACTCTGTTCGTTTCTGGCTCGATGAAATTGAAAGCGCCGAGCTTTATGAGGGCGAAGATGAGCAGCTTTCTGAAAAGCATAAAATTATTAAAAATGCGGAAAAATTAAAAATGAGTGTTTCTACTGCAAATGATTTGATTTATAGCGGAGAGCAAAATGCATATTCATACATAAGTGCTGCCGTGCGAAGTCTTACCGATGCGGTTTCTTATGATGCGGGACTTTCTGAAAAACTTGACCAGCTTTCCGAGGCACTTTACAAGATTGAGGATATAGGAAGAGAGCTGTCGTACTACGGAAGCGATATGGACTTTGATATGGGTGAGGTCCTTGAAATAGAGGAAAGGCTTCATCTTATTAAAAAGCTTAAATCAAAGTATGGAAACACCATAGAAGAAATTTTAAAATATGCAGATACATTGAGAAAAGAAGTAGAAACAATAGAATTTTCAGGCGAAAGAGAAAAAGAACTCAGAGCACAACTTTTGGAAAAAGAGACACTTATGCAAAAAATGGCAGACACACTTTCCAAAAAAAGAAAAGATGCCGCAGATAAAATCATTTTTGGAGTAATGGAAGAGCTTAAATTCCTTGATATGGAAAAAGTGACATTTGGAATAAATGTTGAAAAAGGAGAATTGGGAACTTCGGGGCAGGACAAAGTGGAATTTCTTGTTTCAACAAACCCTTCGGAGCCTTTAAAGGCGCTGACATCAGTTGCGTCAGGGGGCGAAATGTCAAGAATATGCCTTGCAATAAAAACTGTTTTAGCAGCGGCTGACGAAGTCGACACACTTATTTTTGACGAAATTGACACGGGTGTGAGCGGAAAAGCCGCAGGTAAAATTGCATCAAAGCTCCGCTCCCTCGGCGAAATGAGGCAGGTTATATGCATAACTCACCTGCCGCAGATAGCATCAAAGGCGCAAAGCCATTACCTGATTGAAAAGAATTTAGAAGGCAATACTTTCAGTACCGATGTAAGACTTTTAAGCGACAAAGAACGGGTTCTGGAGGTTGCAAGAATTATAAGCGGTGACGATATAAGCGAAACTGCTAAAAAAGCTGCCGAAGAGATGATAAAAAATATATAATAATTTATGCAAAAAACTATTGTAATTTTTTGCATAAAATGATATAATGTGGTTATCTTTGGATTTATGGGGGCTTTTTGCTCCCTACACGCGCGTTATCTGCCCACGGATAAAGGCGCAAAATAAATATTTTGTGGGCAGAAAGGTTTGGATAAAAAGATGAATTACTCGCATGAAGTAGAACAGATGACTTGCGTTTGCAAAGGCGTACGTCACGAAAATGCACCCATTCCCGAAGAAGGCAAATGGGTGAAAGCAAAACAGATCAGCGATATCTCCGGTCTTACACACGGTATCGGCTGGTGTGCTCCCCAGCAGGGAACATGTAAATTAACACTCAACGTTAAAGAAGGTATTATTGAAGAGGCTTTGGTTGAAACCTGCGGATGCTCAGGTATGACTCACTCTGCTGCTATGGCAGGTGAAATCCTCGTTGGAAAAACACTTCTTGAAGCACTCAATACTGACCTTGTTTGTGATGCTATCAATACAGCGATGCGTGAACTTTTCCTCCAGATTGTTTACGGAAGAACTCAGACAGCTTTCTCAGAAGGCGGTCTCCCAATCGGTGCAGGTCTTGAAGACCTTGGTAAAGGTCTCCGCAGCCAGGTTGGTACTGTTTTCTCAACAAAGGCTAAAGGTGCACGTTACCTCGAGCTTGCTGAAGGTTACATAACAGAAATGGCTATTGACGACGAAGACCACATTATCGGTTACAAGTTTGTTCACCTCGGCAAAATGATGGAAATGATAGGCAAAGGCATGGATGCAAACGAAGCACTTTCTAAAGCATCCGGTCAGTACGGCAGATTTGATGATGCAGCTCGCGTTATCAATCCCCGTCAGCAGTAAGGAGGGTGTAGAGTATGCCATTATTTGAAAGTTACGAAAGAAGAATTAAACAGATTGATGCCGTTTTGAATAAATATGGTATCGCTTCAATTGAAGAAGCTAAAAAAATATGTGACGACAAAGGTCTTGACGTATATAACATGGTTAAAGGCATTCAGCCTATCTGCTTTGAAAATGCTTGCTGGGCTTACATTGTAGGTGCTGCAATCGCAATCAAGAAAGGCTACAAAAATGCCAGCGAAGCTGCTGAAATTTTGGGCGAAGGTCTTCAGGCTTTTTGTATCCCCGGTTCTGTTGCTGATGACAGAAAGGTTGGTCTCGGTCATGGTAATCTCGGCGCAATGCTTTTAAGTGAAGACACAAAGTGCTTTGCATTTTTGGCAGGTCACGAATCTTTTGCAGCAGCAGAAGGTGCAATAGGTATCGCAAAATCAGCTAACAAAGTAAGAAAAGAACCACTCCAGGTAATCCTCAATGGTCTCGGAAAAGATGCTGCTCAGATTATTTCAAGAATAAACGGCTTTACTTTTGTAGAAACTGAATTTGATTACTATACAGGCGAACTTAAAATAGTTTCCGAAACTCCTTACTCAAAAGGTGAGAGAGCGGCTGTTCGTTGCTTTGGTTGTGACGATGTTAGAGAAGGTGTTGCAATTATGCATCACGAAAAGGTTGACGTTTCCATCACAGGTAACTCCACCAACCCCACACGTTTCCAGCATCCTGTTGCAGGTACATACAAGAAAGAATGTATCGAGCAGGGTAAGAAATATTTCTCCGTTGCATCCGGCGGCGGCACAGGAAGAACACTTCATCCTGATAACATGGCTGCAGGTCCAGCGTCTTATGGTATGACAGATACAATGGGAAGAATGCATTCCGACGCACAGTTTGCAGGTTCTTCATCAGTTCCTGCTCACGTTGAAATGATGGGACTTATCGGCGCAGGAAACAACCCCATGGTTGGTATGACTGTTGCAGTAGCAGTTGCACTTTCACAGCTTTAATTTTTAATACA
>JAZOQG010000071.1:0-34547 GCA_045656005.1 Clostridia bacterium | reverse complement strand
ATTTTTAAAAAATTTTTTATGAAGTTTTTAAGAAATTATTACAAAAAAACACCCAAAAGCCCCTAGTGACAAGGGTTTTAAAAGTTTTCAATTTTTCAAAAAAAATCCTCAAAAAAATTTCTGGAAATTAGAAAAACAGCTTTATTTTTCCCAAAATTACCCAATTATCCCCCATTTAAAAACCATATGTTTTGCCCTTAAAACCGCGGTTTTTCTGCATTTTTTATTGTAAACCCACCCCCTAAATATATTGTTTTCAAAAAAAGCAAACCCCAATATATAGATGTCTAATTTTTTCCATTTTATGGAATTGTTTATTAAATGTATATACGAATGCTTCCAGCTTTATTACCAATTAATTTGTTACAAAATATATAAATCCGTCACATAATGCATGACGGATTTATACGAGTTTCTACCTATTATATATTAAAAAGTATAAGGCGCTATTTCTTCTCTGACAAAATAGCCTTTGGGATGACTGCAAACCGGGCAGTATTCGGGTACTTCTCTTCCCGTGTGAATATGACCACAATTAAGACAAACCCATCTGCATTCTCTATCATCACAAAACAGTTTGTTCTGCTCCATTAAATCCGCAATTTTTTTAAACCTTTCCCCATGTATCTTTTCAATTTTGGCAATATTCTGAAACGCCATTGCAATTTGACTAAACCCCTCGTTTTGTGCAACCGTGGAAAAAGAAGAGTAAACACTGTCATGTTCTTCAAACTCATTTCTCTGTGCATATCTTAAAATTTCTGTTAAAGAGGGATTGATATCAACAGGGTATCCGCCTGTGATATTGATATTTTCCCCTGCACTTTCTTTAAGAAAATTATAAAAAATTTCCGCGTGTTCTTTTTCCTGTCCCGCAGTATAATTAAAAACCGCCTCAACAATATGAAGTTTTTGTTCTTTTGCCTGACCTGCGGCAAAAGTGTATCTGTTTCTTGCCTGACTTTCTCCTGCAAATGCTCTCATAAGATTAATTCTTGTTTCACTGTTTTTAAATTCTGTTGCCATTTTGTTACCTCACTTTCCTTTTAATTCTATTTTTACCTTTTTAAAATTTTTTATTCATTTTATGACTTTCTTCCTATTTATATAGTAATTGTAAACAGTACAAAATTTTACACTTAAAAGAATATAAACAAACCACGAAGGGAATAATTTACTTATCGACGTCGTGTACATAATTTTTGGGAGGTTTTATAAATGGCTATCAACAAAGTAAATATATGCGGCGTTAATACTTCAAAACTACCTATTTTATCTGAACAGGAAAAAACTGAGCTGATATATAAAATAAAAGAGGGCGATACTGCGGCAAAAGAGAAATTTATAAACGGAAATTTGCGTCTTGTATTAAGTGTAATTCAGCGTTTTGGCGGAAGAGGCGAATGTGTTGACGACCTTTTTCAGGTTGGCTGCATAGGTCTTATTAAAGCCATAAATAATTTTGACCTTTCCCACGAAGTGAAATTTTCAACCTACGCCGTTCCCATGATAATAGGCGAAATTCGAAGATATTTAAGAGATAATAATTCCATAAGAGTAAGCCGTTCCCTTAGGGATATTGCCTACAAAGCACTGGCAGTCAAAGAGAAATTTACTGCCCAGCACCTACGCGAGCCTTCTCCCGAAGAAATAGCAAAGGAGCTTTCTCTCACAAAGGAAGAAGTAGTTTCGGCACTTGACGCAATAGTTGACCCCATTTCCCTTTATGAGCCCGTATACCACGACGGTGCCGATGCAGTTTTCGTGATGGACCAGGTGAAAGACGAAAAAAACATTGATGAAAACTGGATTGAAGAAATTTCTCTCAAAGAAGCAATGAAAAGACTTTCGGAACGTGAAAAACTTATACTCCGCCTTCGCTTTTTCTCGGGTAAAACACAAATGGAAGTTGCAGGAGAAGTAGGAATAAGCCAGGCACAGGTTTCCCGTCTTGAAAAAAGTGCTTTGGGGCATATGAAAAAATATATATAAATCAATTGACTTATGTCTGTACAAATGGTAAAATAATAAAAGGTGGTGAACATATGAAAATACTTTATCTTATAAATCATGCGGGTAAAGCAGGAACCGAAAAGTATGTTTTAAATCTCGTTAAATTCTTGCAGGATAAGAATGAAGAATGCTTTTTTGCCTATAACGAAGGCGGTCTTTTGTCGGAGCAAATGAATGAGCTTGGCATAAAGTCTTTAAATCTTAAAATGAAAAATCCTTTTGATTTCAAAGCCGCGCGTACACTTGCAAAATTTTGCAGAGAAAACAAAATTGATATTATACACACTCAATATCCGAGAGAAAACTATATTGCACTATTGGCAAAAAAAATGGGAAGCGGTGCGAAAGTTATATATACCTGTCACTTAACCCTCCACCCCCCAAAAATCTGGGCCTTGATGAATAAGGTTATGCTTTCGGGGAATGACAAAATTATTTCTGTTTGTAATAACGGAAAGGAAATTTTGTCTGCAAACGGTGCACCCAAAAATAAAATAGAGGTAATCTTTAACGGAATTGATACTGTAAACGAAGAACGATACCGTGACGCAATAAGGGAAATGGGTATAACTGATGACACATTTGTAATCACAACCCTCTCCCGCCTTGCACCTGAAAAGGGACTTGACTTTCTTATAAGAAGTATTAAACTGCTTAAAGCTAAAACCCAAAAACCTTTTGTTTGTCTTATCGGCGGTGATGGTGAGCTTTACGATGAACTTTCAGTTTTAATAAAAGAACTTGAAATGGAAAACGAAGTGAAGCTTCTGGGTTTCAGACGTGACGGAGATGCGCTTTTATGCGGAAGTGATATTTTTGTAAACAGCGCCTCCTGTAACGAAGCATTAAGTTTTGCAATACTTGAGGGCATGGCACACACACTTCCCATAGTTGCAACTGCCATAGGCGGCAACGGCGATATTGTAAATGACGTAACAAAGTGCGGAATACTGGTGCCTTTCGGGGACGAAGAAAAAATGAGCAATGCATTCTTAAAACTCATGGAAGATAATGAGTTTTACCAGAAATGCTCCGAAGGAGCTATTAAAAGTGTAAAAACCATGTTTTCTCTCCAAAAAGTTCTTGGTGATACATTAAATATTTATAAGGAGATTTTAAAATGAAAGAATACACAATTGTAAAAAGAGCCTATAACGAAAATGTATGGGAAAACGTACCCAAACTTAAAATCGATACCTTCTGGTGGGCAGATAACGGCTACGAGCCTGAAACTACTGCACAGATTTGTTATGATAACGAAAACATATACATAAAATTTGTTGTAAAAGAAAATGAGGTAACTGCAAAATACAAAAATTACAACGATCCTGCATGGCTTGACAGTTGTGTGGAATTTTTCCTTCGCCCCGCTTGCGATGAAAGATACTTTAACTTCGAGGCAACCTGCATCGGCACTTTGCTTTTAGGTCTTGGAGAAGGGAGGGATAATCGTCTTGCAGTTGATACAGACCCTGCGATTTTTTCCCTTAAGCCATCAATCACTGACCCAGAAACCTTTAGCGGACCTTTTTGGACCCTTGAATATAAAATCCCATTCTCATTCCTTAAAGAATACTGGGGCGAATTTGATTTGAAAGAAGGACTTTTCGCAAACTGTTACAAATGTGGTGACGAAACAAAATACGAACACTTTGGTATGTGGAATCCCTGTGACAAAGAAAGCCCCAATTTCCACAGACCCGATTGCTTCGGAAGGATGTACTTTGAAATATGAACGTAAAAAAGCTCACTTTTGGTGCAGCAATCGCTGCAATTTACGCGGTGCTCACAATTTTTCTTGCCCCTATAAGCTACGGTCCTTTACAGTGTAGAATATCGGAGGTCCTGTGCATTTTGCCTGCCATGTCTCCCACAGCCGTATGGGGACTTTTTGTGGGATGTCTTGTGGCTAATATTTTCACAGGCTCACTTGTTGATATAATATTTGGCTCACTTACAACATTGATAGCAGCAATTCTTACATATAAAACGAGAAAAAACATTTATGTAGCGATGATTTTTCCCGTGGCGCTAAATGCTATTATCGTCGGAACATACCTTGCGATAATTTATGGGGGAATACCTATTTTACTCAGCATGTTATATGTCGGTCTTGGACAGGCGATTTCCTGCTATGTAATTGGCATACCGCTTTACAAACTCATAAAAAACAAGAACCTAATAAAGAAAGACGGAACTTTTTAAAGCTCCGTCTTTCTTTATTATAATGTAGAAATATCAATAAAATCAAACTGTGCAAGGAAAGATTTAAGGAAACCATAAATCTTTTCAAGACATTCTTCACTGTCGCACTGAATATCAAGTGGCATTAATGGGTCGTGAAGTGATAATCTCAAAAGAAACCATCCGTCTCCTACATTTACTCTTACACCCTCATAGTTTGGCTCCTCGAGTGACATGTCGTCACTTTCTGAAACTGCTTTTGAAAGAGCATCAAGTATTTTTTGTCCGTCTTCTTTAAAGTTTTCACGGAGCAAGTTAAGTCTGTGACCTTTTGCAAAGCGGGGGTCTTTAAGATTTTCTATAAGCTCAGTAAGTTTTTTGCCTTCACCGCGCATTTTAACCGCTTTTATAAGAAGCTTTGTTACAAGGTAAGCACCATCGTCAAGGAAATAATTCTCCATAAGTGCTGCGTGACCGCTTGTTTCTATTGCAAGTGGTGAATACTGTCCTTCTGCATTAAGTCGTTTTGCCTCGTTTATAACGTTTTTGTATCCTCTCTTAAAGCGGTGATGTACTCCCCCGAGTTCATTTTTTATAAACTCTGCAAGACCTTGTGACGTAACAGAGTCAGTAACAATCGTTCCCTTTTTCTCTTCCATCAAAACTGCAGAAATAAGTGCAATAAGTCTGTTTTTGTTAATTTCTCTGCCCTTATGGTCAACGATAGCAGCACGGTCAACATCTGTATCAAAAATTACACCCAAATCAGAGCCTGAAACCATAACAGCTTTTGAAATAGCTTCCATTGCTTCTTTGTCTTCTGGATTTGGAATGTGGTTGGGGAAAGTGCCGTCAGGCTCTAAAAATTGACTTCCCGAAGTGTCAGCCCCAAGGAATGCGAGAACTTTCTCAGCATAAAATCCACCTGCTCCGTTTCCTGCGTCTACTGCGATTTTCATGCCTTCAAATGGTTTTTCAAGACCTGTTTCTTTCTGAATTATTCCTCTTATATGCTCTGCGTATTTTGAAAGATAATCAAATTCTTTTACTGTTCCTTTTCCTTCAGGAAGGTTTACACCGTCTTGGGCATATGTAAGAATTTCAGTAATATCAGCGCTTTCAAGTCCACCTTCAGGAGTAAAGAACTTAAGTCCGTTACGGTTAAAAGGAAGGTGGCTTGCAGTAAGCATTACAGAACCTGTCACTCCCAGATTTTCATCAATTGTGCACATAAACATTGCAGGTGTGGTACAAAGTGAAAAATCATATACATCAGCACCAAGAGATGTAACCGCACGGATACATGCATCTTTAATTCTTTTTGCCGATATACGGCTATCGTGTCCTATTGCAACAGTTATTTTTTCAGCGGAAAGCGAGTATTTGTTTGCGAGAAAAGCTACAAAGCCTTTCATAATCGCTTCAACTGCACTGTCGGTAAGGTTTACATCCATTCCTGCAATACCTTCGCTGGCAACGCCACGGATATCGCTCCCGTTTTTAAGTGATGACCATTGTTTTGTAAGCATTTTTTATTCTCCTTTAATATGTAATTATAACCGTTTTTGATGCATTATCCCATGTAACCTCTGCCCCGACGCTTTCGGAAACAAATCTTACAGGAACGAGTGTTCTGTCATTTATTATCTGAGGCGGAACATCAAGTACATTTGCCTCTCCGTTTACATAAGTTACTTTGTTGTCAATTGACATTACAATAACCATTCCTTCTTTTGTTGCGGTTATGGTTCTTGTTGTATCATTCCAGTCGAGAGTAAGTCCCATTGCCTCAAGTATTGCACGCACAGGCACCATAACTCTTCCGTCAATTATTACTGCGCTTTGATCAAGCACCAATGTGTTTCCGTTTAAAGCGACACTTGCTTCAGGAAATACGGGTGTTGCAGGCTCAGGCACAAAAACGGGTTCGGGAGCCGTAACATAAAGTCTTACATCCATTCCGTCACCGCCGATACTTACATCAACAGTATAAGCACCTACGGGAAGTGTAACTTCATCTTTGTCAAGATAAACTTCTGAAATATTTCCGAAGTATTCTCCTTCGTCACTTCTTATAGATAATTCGCTTTGACAATGACTAATTGTACACTCACCCTTTGCTTCAACTACATAAAGAGGATAATATCCAAATCCATCTATGTATCTGCTTTCGGTCCATGTTGTAACCTCTGCCCCCTTTATTTTGAAAAATGGTGTTTCAAAATAGCCGTAGGAATTATTAATAACTTCTGTTAAAATTGTCCATTCCCCATTTTGGCTTGCCATAAGTCTCTGGTCTGCAAAAACAGAAACTCCCAAAGACATAATAAGGCATAAAACCAAAACTGTACATGAGATTTTTTTCATTTATTTCACTCCTTTGTATTTATATCTGCCGCAAAATGAATATTTCATTTTGCGGCAAATACTTTACTTACCAATAATTTTACCATAAAATAAAGCAGAAAACAATACCAAATGTAAAATTATATACTTTTTGTAAGAGAAACTGCATGGGCAATTGAAGGAATACTTTCTCCCTGCTTGCCTGACGTAGCACTCATAAGTGCGCCTGTTGCGACGAACAAGACATTTTTAAGACTTCCCCTCTCCATTTCAGGCAGAATGTGACCGCATAAAACGCTTCCGCTGCAGCCACAACCGCTTCCGCCCGCGTGGGTGTCCTGTTTTTCCTTGTCAAAAATCATTGCTCCGCAGTCGTTGTAAACAGGCGAAATATCAATGCCCTCTTTGAGCAGAAGTTCTTTTGCAATTTCCATTCCGTAAAGTCCCAAATCTCCTGAAACAATCAGGTCATAATCGCGGGGGGTTCTGTCTGTGTCCTCAAAGTGAGCCTTTATTGTAGCTGCAAATGCAGGTGCCATTGCAGCTCCCATGTTGTTTGCATCTTTTATTCCAAAATCTATTATTTTACCTGTTGTCACATGGCTTATTCTGACACCATCACCACCGCCTACTATCGCTCCGCCTATTCCCGTAACTGTCCACTGCGAAGTCGGCGGGCGCTGTCCTCCATATTCAAGAGGAAAACGAAACTGCTTTTCTGCAGAACAAAAGTGACTTCCTGCAAGTACGATTGCTTTATCCGAAAATCCTCCGTCTGTAAGCATTGCGGCGATAGATAAACTTTCTGCCATGGTAGAACAAGCACCGTATATTCCAAGATATGGAATATGACTTCCTCTTATTCCAAATGCCGACGCTGTGCATTGGTCAAGTAAATCTCCGCATATTATATAGTTTATATCATCATTTTTAAAGCCGCTTTTTTGAAGCAGAAGTGAAAGTGCACTCTCATAAAGTTTGCTTTCTGCCTTCTCCCAGCATTCTTCTCCTAAAAAGGGGTCTTTTTCGATACGGTCAAAACACTCTCCGAGAGGCCCTTCTCCTTCTTTTTGACCCACTATTGAAGCATGCGATATAATCGCTGGCAGACTTTCAAAATACACCGTTTGACTTCCTATTCTCTTGCTCATAATCCACCCCGCATAAGAAAATATTTTATAATCCCTGCCAAAACAGAGCTTAAAACTCCGTAAACTATCACGGGTCCTGCAATTACAAACATTTTTGCACCTACACCAAGAATAAATCCCTCACTTTTATATTCTATCGCAGGAGATGCAACTGCATTTGCAAAACCCGTAATGGGAACTAAAGTTCCTGCTCCTGCATGCTTTGCAATTTTCCCGTAAATATTAAGTCCTGTTAAGAGAATGCTCAAAAAGACAAGCAAGCATGAAGCAATACATGAAGCATCTTCAAAATCCATTCCCCGTTCCTTTAAAAAATTAATGATAAATTGCCCCAAAGTACAAATTGCACCACCCACTAAAAATGCAATAATGCAGTCTTTAAAAATTGGTGACGCAGGGCTTTTTTTGTTTGCTATTTTCTCATATTCCTTGTTTGTTATATCCATTTTAAACCTCCGCCAAAATCTTATATTTATTATTTATAAATAAAAGTAAAAATATTCTTTTAATTTATGCAATAATTTTATCTTAAAATACTTGACGTGTGATTTTTTTTCATATATAATAGTAAATGATGTTAAAAATTATCATAAGTACACGGGAACTAAGCCCCATGTGCTCTATCGGAGGTGAAATACTTTTTGAAGGAAAGACGTGAAAAGATAAAAGAATACATGGCAAATAACGATTTTGTAAGCCTTGTAGAACTTTCAGAAATGTTTCCCGAAGTTTCAACCATGACACTTCGCCGTGACCTTGAATTTCTGGAAGCAGAAGGAGAAATCATAAGAACAAAAGGCGGAGCAAAAAGTATTAAAAAGCTGACGATGATGAAGGAAGACAGTTACAACATGCGTGAATTTGTAAATCCTCTTCTCAAAGAAGAGATTGCAAAAAAAGCTGTTTCTGTCATTGATGAAGGCGGATGCATTTATTTTGATGCAGGAAGCACGGTGATGCAAATTGCAAAGGCAGTAGGTCAGAAAGAAATTTTTGCTGTTACAAGCGGACCTAACATCGCAATGGAACTTACCAAAAACAAAAATTGTGAAATCAATGTTGTTTGCGGAAGACTCAATCGTGACAATATCGCCCTTTCAGGACTTCATGCAGTTGAGTTTATTGAAGACATCAATATTACCAAGGCAATTATCGCCGCATCAGGCTTTACAGAGGAGCATGGATTTACATGCGGTAACTATGATGAATGTCGTCTTAAAAGCGCAGTTATAAAAAAGGCTCAGCAAACGGTTGTGGTTATGGACAGTACAAAGCTTAATAAAAACCATCCCTTCACATTTGCAATGCCAGAAGATATTGATGTTTTTGTGACAGACAGCGGTTTTGATAAAGAAAGCCTTAAAAAAATCAAACAAAAAAATGTAATTATATTATAGGAAAGGAAAGAAAAAAATGAAAACTAAAGCTTTGCGTCTTTACGGTAAAAGCGACTTAAGACTTGAAGAATTTGAGCTTCCGCAGATAAAGGACGACGAAATACTTGCAAAAATCGTTTCTGACTCCATTTGTATGTCATCATACAAAGCTGCAATTCAGGGAGGAGACCATAAGAGAGTTCCCGATAATGTTTCCGAAAATCCAATTATTATTGGTCACGAATTTTGTGGTGAAATCGTTGAGGTTGGTAAAAAATGGCAGAATGAATGGAAAGCGGGTGACCGTTTCTCAATTCAGCCGGCAATGAACTATAAAGGTTCACTCGAAGCACCCGGTTATTCATACAACTACATAGGCGGTCAGGCTACATACGTTATTATCCCTCACGAAGTTATGGAAACAGGATGCCTTCTCCACTATGACGGTGATGCATTTTTCTATGGCTCACTTGCAGAACCTATGAGTTGTATCGTAGGCGGTTTCCACGCACAGTACCACACAAAAAACGGTTCCTATGTTCACCATATGGAAATCAAAGAAGGCGGCAACATGGCAATACTTGCAGGTGCAGGTCCTATGGGTATGGGATGTATTGACTATGCTATTCACGGAAACATAAAACCTGCAAAACTTATCGTAACTGATATTGATGATGCAAGACTTAATCGTGCTGCAAGCATTTTAACAGTTGAAGAAGCAAAAAAATGCGGTGTTGAGCTTATGTATGTAAATACATCCGACAAAACTGAAAAAGACCTTATGGATATGGTTGGCGGCGGATTTGACGATGTTTTCGTTTATGCTCCCGTAAAACCTGTTGTTGAAATGGCTGACAGAATGCTTGGAAAAGACGGATGCCTTAATTTCTTCGCAGGACCTACAAACCCTGAATTCAAAGCAGAATTCAACTTCTATAACGTTCACTACGGGTCAACTCATATAGTTGGTACATCAGGCGGTAACACAGATGATATGAAAGAATCTCTGCGCATGATGGAGGCAGGTAAACTTAATCCCGCAGCTATGATTACACATATTGGCGGTATCGACTCCGCTGCAGAAACCACACTTAATCTTCCAAATATTAAAGGCGGCAAAAAACTTATTTACACTCATATTTCAATGCCACTTACCGCTATTGAAGATTTTAAAGAACTTGGAAAAACAAATGAACTTTTCAAAAACCTTGATGAGATTTGTTCACGTCACAACGGTCTTTGGAATGCTGAAGCCGAGAAATATCTTCTCGAAAATATAAACAAATAATTAAATTAAGAAAGGATAGATGAAAAATGGCAACCCCTATTATTATGCCCAAACAGGGTCAGTCGGTTGAAAGCTGTATCATTGCAAAATGGCACAAACAAAAAGGTGACCACGTAGCAGTTGGTGACATGCTTTTTACCTACGAAACAGACAAAGCTACATTTGATGAAGAAGCAACAGTAGAAGGCACAATGCTCGACATCTTCTTTGAAGAAGGTGACGACGTTGAATGTCTCTTAAACGTATGCGTTATCGGTAATGAAGGTGAAAGCACAGCAGAATTTAAACCTGCAACCGATGATGACGAAGACGATGCTCCCGTAGCAGTAGAAGAAGAAAAGAAAGAAGCAGCAGCAGTAGTAATTACAGAAAACAAAACAGGTGACCTTAAGGTTTCCCCAAGAGCAAAAGCTTTGGCAGATAAAAAAGGTATTGATGCATCTATGGCATCCCCATCAGGTCCTGCAGGCAGAATTATCGAACGTGATATTCAGCGTCTTGCAGACAGTGGCGTTGGTGCCGTTGCAGGCAGTGACATTGCAGGTATCGCAGGCAGCGGTATCGGCGGCAGAGTAAGAGTTGAGGATTTAGGCTCCGCTCCTGCAGCAGCAGTAGCTGCTCCCGTAGCTGAGGCAGAGGTTACAGACGTTCCTCTCACAAACATCAGAAAGGTTATTGCAAAGAGCATGCACGCTTCTCTCTCCGAGATGGCTCAGCTTACTCTCAACTCCTCTTTCGATGCTACAGAAATCATGGCATTCCGCTCAAAGGTTAAAGCAGGCGGAGAAAAACTCGGTCTTGCAAATATTACACTTAACGATATCGTGCTTTATGCAGTATCACGTGTTCTTCTTGACCACAAAGACTTAAATGCACACTTCCTCGGTGACAAGATGAGATACTTCTCAAAAGTTAACCTCGGTATGGCAGTTGATACTCCAAGAGGACTCATGGTTCCCACAATTTTTGCAGCATCTGACAAATCTCTCAACGAGATTTCAGCAGAAAGCAAAGCGCTTGCATCTGCTGCACAGAGCGGTACAATCAGCCCTGACCTTTTAAGCGGCGGTACATTTACTGTTACAAACCTCGGCTCACTCGGTATCGAAAGCTTTACACCTGTTATCAATCCTCCGCAGACAGGTATCCTCGGTGTTGACACTATTACAACAGGTATTAAAGAAGTAAACGGCGAAATCAAAACATATCCTAAGATGGGTCTTTCACTTACATTTGACCACAGAGCAGTTGATGGCGCTCCTGCTGCAAAACTTCTCAAAGATATTGCTTTTGCTTTGGAAAACTTCTCAATTTTGCTTTCAAAATAAGAACAGAAAATGGGGTAGGAATAGGAAAAAGGTTTCAGAATGGACAAACTGAACCCGCAGGGGTTACCCGAAGCTGTATGTTATACAGCGAGAGGTGAAGTTTGTTCATAGCAAAAGGTTTTAAATCTTAGAAAAATCTCATAAAAAGAGATTTTTCAACTTAACAATCCCTCAGTCACTTCGTGCCAGCTCCCTTTACACAAGAGAGCCACAAGAGAACTAAATAAGTTACCTTTTGCGGTCTGGGCGTTTTTACATTCCTATACAAAATAAGAAAGGTAGAGCTTAAAATGAAATATGATTTAATCGTTCTGGGCGGCGGTCCTGCAGGTTATCTTGCAGGTGAACGTGCCGGTCACGCAGGTCTTAAAACTCTCGTTATAGAAGAGAGAGCTTTCGGCGGTGTGTGTTTAAATGAAGGATGTGTTCCTTCAAAATCACTTCTCTACTGCGCAAAAGCTTATGACTACGCAAAGCACGGCGCAGACTACGGTATAACAGTAGAAGGTGCTTCAATCGACCAGAAAAAGGTTGTTGAAAGAAAAAATAAAGTTGTAAAAACACTTGTTTCCGGTATCGAAATGCAACTTAAAGGTGCAAAAGTTGATACACTCAAAGAAAGAGGCGTTATCACAGGTAAAAGCGCAGAAGGATACACAGTTGAAGCGGCTGGTAAAACATATACTGCTACAAACCTTTTGATTTCAACAGGCAGTGAAGCAGTTGTTCCTCCCATTGACGGTGTAAAAGAAAGCGTAGAAGCAGGTTTTGTTCTTACAAACCGCGAAATTTTAGACCTTACAGAAATCCCGAAAGCACTCGTAGTTGTTGGCGGCGGTGTTATAGGTCTTGAAATGGCTTCTTACTACAATAGTGTTGGAAGCGAAGTTACAGTTATCGAAATGCTTGACCATATTGCAGGTCCTACTGACAGTGATATCAGCGATATCCTCCAGAAAGACTATGCTAAAAAAGGCATCAAATTCAACCTCGGCGCTAAAGTTACAAAGATTAAAGACGGCGTTGTAGAATTTGAGAAAGACGGCAAGAAAGAAACTGTTAACTGTGACAAGGTTCTTCTTTCAATCGGTCGTCGCGCAAGAACAAAAGATATCGGTCTTGAAACAATCGGCGTACTCACAGAGAGAGGTGCAATCGTTACAGACGATAAAATGAAAACAAACGTTCCCGGCGTTTATGCAAGCGGTGACGTAAACGGCAAAATTATGCTCGCTCACACAGCTTACAGAGAAACAGAGGTTGCAATCAACAACATTATCGGCAAACGTGACGTTATGCGTTATGATGCAATTCCTTCCGTTATCTACACAAATCCTGAAGTTGGCGCAGTAGGTCTTACTGAAAAAGCCGCTAAAGAGGCTGGTTATGATATCGAAGTTATCAAAATTCCTATGGAATTTTCAGGCAGATACGTTGCAGAAGGCGGTAAAGGCGGTATTTGCAAACTTATCATAGACAAAAAATATAAGAGATTACTCGGTTGCCACGTTATCGGAAACTATGCTTCCGAATTTATCGTAGCTGCAAGCATTATGGTTGAAACACAAATGAGATTGGATGAAATAAAGGAACTTGTATTCCCACACCCAACTGTTTGTGAAATTATAAGGGAAGCTATCTTCCAGTCAAAACTTTAATAAGGAGAGAGAAAAATGACAAAATCACTGTTTTTGGATCCAAACGAACTGAGAAAACCGGGTTATGTTAAATTTACTGACATCCCTGTTAACCAGTACAACAAAACAATCAAAGAAGAGAGCAAAAACTTCTCAAAAGACGATTTCAAAAGAATTTACCGTGATATGAGAATTATCCGTGAATTCGAGAGCATGCTCTACTCAATCAAAACAACAGGGGCTTACAATGCAATTGAGTACAACAATCCAGGACCTGCCCATCTTTCAATGGGTCAGGAAGCTTCTGCAGTAGGTCAGGCTTACTTACTCGGTAAAGAAGACAACATTTTCGGTACACACAGAAGCCACGGCGAAATCCTTGCAAAAGGTCTTTCTGCTATTCAGAAGATTGATGACAAAGAACTTATGGAAATCATGGAAGGTTTCCTCGGTGGTGCTACACTTAAAGTTATCCTCGGCAAACAGAAGGATAACACAAACGTAAAGGAAGTTGCTATGGACTTCCTCCTCTACGGTGCACTTGCTGAAATTTTTGCAAGAGAAACAGGCTTTAACAAAGGTCTTGGTGGCTCAATGCACGCATTCTTCACACCATTTGGTATTTTCCCCAACAACGCTATCGTTGGTGGTAGTGCAACAGTTGCTATGGGTGGTGCTCTTTATAAGAGAGTTAACCAGAAGGAAGGTATCGTAATCTCCAACATCGGTGACGCATCTCTCGGTTGCGGACCTGTTTGGGAAGCACTTAACATGGGTGCAATGGATCAGATTACAAATCTTTGGGAAGAAGGCTTTAATAAAGGTCTCCCGATTATCTTCAACTTCTTCAACAACCTCTACGGTATGGGTGGCCAGACAATGGGCGAAACAATGGCTTACAATATCCTCGCTCGTGTTGGTGCAGGTGTTAACCCCGACCAGATGCACGCAGAAAGAGTTGACGGTTACAATCCTCTCGCTGTTATCGATGCTATGCGTCGTAAGATTGAAATCATCAAAGAAGGTAGAGGTCCTGTTCTTATGGATACTCTTACATATCGTATGGCAGGTCACTCACCATCCGACTCCGACAGCTACAGAACAAAAGAGGAAAAAGATGCGTGGGCAGCACATGATGTACTTGAGGCTTACAAGGCTAAAATGATTGAAGCTAAAGTACTCGGGGAAGCTGACTTTGCTGCTATGGATGAAGATATCGTTGAAAGAATGATGAAAGTTTGCACACTCGCAATCGACGATAATCTCTCACCAAGAATTAACCTCGCTACTCAGCCTGACACAATTGAAAAACTCATGTTCTCAAACGAAAAAGTTGAGAAATTTGATGACAGAGAGCCCGACGTACTCATGCCTATGGAAGAAAACCCAAGAGTACAGGCTATCGCTAAGAAAGAAAGATTTGGCTTTGATGCAAAAGGCAAGCCCGTATCAAAGAACAAAGTATATCAGCTCCGTGACGGTCTTTTCGAAGCTATCATTGACAGATTCTACAAAGACCCGACACTCGTTGCATACGGTGAAGACAACCGTGACTGGGGTGGCGCTTTCGCAGT
Organism: Clostridia bacterium; assembly: GCA_045656005.1. Taxonomy (GTDB): domain Bacteria; phylum Bacillota; class Clostridia; order UMGS1883; family UMGS1540; genus JAZNQN01. Next base: position 19,650 of record JAZOQG010000071.1, on the reverse strand, counting down.
TTACCGTGGCCTTACAGAAGCACTTCCATATCACAGATTCTTTAACTCCCCAATTTCCGAAGCTGCTATCGTAGGTAGCGCAGTAGGTTACGCTATGAGCGGCGGTAGAGTTATTGCAGAGCTTATGTACTGTGACTTTTTGGGCCGTGCAGGTGACGAAGTGTTCAACCAGCTCGCAAAATGGCAGTCAATGAGCGCAGGCATCCTCAAAATGCCGGTTGTAGTTCGTGTATCCGTTGGTAGCAAATATGGTGCACAGCACTCTCAGGACTGGACAGCACTTGTTGCTCACATTCCGGGCCTCAAAGTTGCATTCCCTGCAACACCTTACGATGCTAAAGGTCTTATGGCCAGCGCACTTTCAGGCACAGACCCTGTAATCTTCTTCGAAAGCCAGAGAATTTACGATGTTGGTGAGCAGTTCCACGAAGGTGGCGTTCCCGCTGAATACTACGAAATTCCATTCGGCGAGCCAGACGTTAAGAAAGCTGGTAGCGACGTTACAATTCTTACAATCGGTGCTACACTTTACAGAGCACTCGAAGCTGCAAAACAGCTCGAAGAAAAATATGGTATCTCTGCAGAAGTTATCGATGCTCGTTCAATCGTACCATTTAACTACGAAAAGGTTATTGAATCAGTTAAGAAAACAGGCAGAATTGTTCTTGCAAGTGATGCTTGTCAGCGTGGTTCACACCTCAATGATATGGCTCAGACAATCAGCGAGCTTGCATTCGATTACCTCGATGCACCTCCTGTAGTTGTAGGCGCTCGCAACTGGATCACACCTGCTCACGAGCTTGAAAACTACTTCTTCCCACAGCCTGAATGGATTATTGATGCAATTAACGAGAAGATTTTACCTCTTCCCGGTCATGTTGCAACTGCAAACTTTACAGAAGGCGAACAGATTAGAAGAAACAAAGCTGGTGTATAATTAAAACACAAAGAAAGAAGTGTCCTCACGGACACTTCTTTCTTTGTGTTAAGTATTATTTTTTAAGATAATTTATAATCATATCCGCAAGCATATTTGCTCTTTTTACTCTTTTTTCTTTATCCGAAAGGTCAATTTCCACAAGTTTCGGCATAGTGTAAATATTTGAAAAATATGAAAAAACGTACATATTTACTGCAAAAATTATCTCATTTATGTCAATATCCTTTCGAAAAACACCTGAGTCAATACCACTTTGTATGATTTTTCGCACAGTTACAATGGATTTACTCTTTATGGGGACAATACCGGACGAGTCAACATACTTTGCTTTATTTAAATTTTCACGCATTACAAGTGAAATAAAAGTAGGATTTTTCTCAAGGTGCTTAAAAGAATTTAAAATAACTTTTCTCAATTCCTCATCGGCAGGCAAATCAGTATCGTACCCGCTTTCCATTTCTGCAAGACGGCCATAAACTCTGCGAAGAACATTTTCGTAAAGCTGTTCCTTGTTTCCGAAATATACATAAATCATGCGTTTATTTACGCCCGAAAGCTCCGCGATTTCGTCAACTCTTGCACCTGCTATTCCCTTTTCTGAAAAAATCTGCTCCGCCGCCTCAAGTATTTTTTCTTTTGAAATATCGCTTCTGTTCATATACTACTCCATTTGTTTTTCATTTTAAAACAAAGCGGGCGGATTTATATCCGCCCCCTTTTTTCATTCCAGAAAATTACTTATTTTCAAGGTAAGCATTAAGCTTTGCAATAAGCTCATCAGCATCTACACCATGTACTGCACATGCATCTGCAACACTTTCGCCTCTTGCAGATGGGCAGCCAAGGCAATGCATTCCAATTTCAAAAAAGAATGCTGCTGTACCTTCATCCATTTCAAGCACTTCTGCGATAATTGTGTCTTTTGTTACTTTTGCCATAATTCTCATTTCCTTTCTAGTTACTACTTTATATTATATAGGTAAATTTACAAAAAGTCAACTGTTAATTACTCAAAAATTCTTCTTGCCGCTACGAGATTTTTTGCATAATATCCCGACTCAAGAGTTGTTATTTTAACAACATCCCCTGTCTGTGGAGCATGTATGAAGGAATTGTTCCCAACATATATGCCGACATGGTTAATCTCAGAGTAATATGTACGATTCCAGAAGAGCACAATATCCCCCGGCATCAATGCCAAAAGGTCAACTGCAACGCCGTTTTTCTTCTGGTCGCATGCAACGCGGTTTAATTTTATCCCAAACTGCGAATAAACATAATGCACAAGTCCGCTACAGTCAAAACCGCCCTCTTCAAGGCTTTCTCCTCCCCATACATAAGGTGTTCCGAGAAATGATTTCGCAAGTTCTACAACTTCTGCAGCTTTTATTCTGCCTTCAACACTTTGCACCCCTGCAACTCTTTCTCCCTCTTCAACACCTGTGTTATCCTCAGGAATTTCTTCCTCGGGTACTGTAGTAGGCTTATCTATTTTTTTACGTGATGCCATAATATAGTCGCTATGAACAAAGCAAGACTCGCCACCGTATACAATTTCAAACCAGTCACCTGTTTTTGTGATTATATCAACGACCTCACCATTTGAAAGTTTTCCGCATATTTCTCCTTCCATATCAGGGGTCAGGCGGACATTTAAAGCATCAGCATCAACCACTCCGCTTCCGTTAACCTCCGCAAAAGAAGACATGGAAAAGAGCATAATAAAGCAAAATACCAAAGTTAATATTTTTTTCTTCATGTAGTTCTCCATATAATTTTTATCTTAAGGATAATGATATTTTATCACAAAAATTTATTTTTTACAACATAAATTTTAAACATCGTCTTCCGGGAATGGAAGCGAAAGATAATTTTTCATTTTTAAAACCTCAGGAGACACACTTTTTGTAGGTGATGCCAGAAGACAGCGTGGATAACATCTGCATCTGTTTTGGCACTTTTTTCTGCAGCAATTTGATTTATTATAATTCAAAAAAATCACCTCACTACATTATATGCAGCGAGGTGTTTCGTTGATTATTTTGCTTTTTTCCACATGTAAATATAAAGAAAAACTGCAATAAGCGGGAAAATCATGGCAGAAAGCATTCCTGCTTTCATTCCGAGTTGTTCTGCTGAAATTCCCATACTTATAAATTTTTCAGCAAAATGCGGATTTGCAATAATTTTGTCTGTCACAATTCCAATTGCCTGAGGTGCCACAGATGCTCCCAAATCTCCGCCTGATGCCATAAGTGCATACATTAAAACTCCGCTTTCAGGAAAACGCTCTGTCGCAAGCACAAGATTTCCCGGCCAGAGCATTGCTGTACAAAAGCCTGTAATGGCACAAGCTATAAGACCAATTATAGGCCATGGTGATACTGCCGAAACAAAATAACATATGGTTGCACCTATTGCACTTAATACCAATACTTTGTGTAAGTTCTTACCATATTTTGCGTAAAGACTTCTTCCAAGACCCAGAAAAAGCGCAAAAAGTGCGGCACCAAACACATCACCATAAACTTTAGGAATACCAAAAGCCTTTTCAAGATAAGGCGAAGACCATTGTGACATACTGCACTCTGCCGCACCACCCAAAAATATTGCCAGAACACAAATCCACACACCTCCATGCTTTAAAAACTTTAAAGCTCCAAAAGTGTTTTTTGGTGTTTTCATATGAGGAATTTTTGAAAAAGCCAACAGTATTGCAGAGATTGCAGGCAAAATACAAAGTACCAAAACGAGGTACTGCCAATTTTCAGAACCAAAAAAACGTAAATATAATGTACTGAAAATTACAACAAATACAACTCCCCATGCATAAACCGAGTGAAGTGCGCTCATTTGCTTATCAGGATTTTTCGTTGGGATTTGTGCAATAGTTGGACTTATCAAAACTTCTGCAAGTCCGCTTGATGCAGAAAAAACCACCGTTCCCAATAAAAGACCTATATATTCGCACCCACAAAACGCAAATGGTACCATGGCATAAATTAAAAGTCCCGCCACAGTAATTACAGGCATTGCCTTTACAACTTTTGGTATATCAAATTTGTGTGAAAAAAACGAAAAAATAAGGTCTACCGCAAGTTGTGTAACAAAATTCACTGCTATTAAAAATCCCAAAAGCGAATATGAAATTTCATAAAGGGAACGAAACGTCAAAAATAAAATAGGCGGCAGATTTGCCGAAACTGACATGGAAAGGCTTGAAAAATAGCATCCAAGGGTTACTTTTTGATTGTTGTTCATTTCTTTATCCTTTTTTCATAATTATAATGTACGGAGTGCAAAATGAATTGCACTCCGTAAAATTTTACTATTTGAAAAGCTGGACTGCTCTTACGGCAAGTATAATCGCCTGTTCAACGGTTGTATTATCATGAGGAGAAATAGTTGTATCCGACGTTCCCTTCATAATGCCTGCTGCTGACAAAATTCCAACAGAAAGCATAGCCCAGTTTGAAATGTCGCTGATATCAGAAAAGCCTATAAGATTGCCTACGCGCGGCAAATGCTCTGTTCTTGCAAGTTTGTCCACATAGGTTATTGCCCTGTGCATCATAACTGCAATCTCCTGTCTTGTAATAAACTGAAGTGGTGCAAACATAGTATCGCTTACACCTTTGATGATACCCATTTCATAAGCCGTGTAAAGGTAGTCATCCGCGGGAACATCATCAAAAACGTCGTTTGAAGAAAACTCGGGAGGTGTAATGTTCATTGCAGTAAGGCATGCATAAACACTGTCTGTTATAATGTATGCAAACTCCTGTCTTGTAATGTTGCTGTGGTATTGTTTATCAGATTTATTGATAATTTGCATCTGATTTGCTTTTGACACATATTCTTCCGCCCATGTACTGGGTTTTGAGTTGTCAACCGCGGGTGTACTGCCTGCACCTTCAAGCTTTACATTTGCAACGATTGCAGAGCACACTTCGTTTTGTCCGCTCACTGCACCGAGTGGGTTTATATAAATTCTGAATCTGCTGAAATTATATGGGGCAAGGTCAATTTCAAAGTGTTGCCAGTTTTCTGTGAGATTTACTGCAGGGTACTGAATGTCCAAAAACTCATCTTCCCATGCAGGCTGAACTGATACATCGGCAGTGGTATTTTCTGCATATACAAGGTCTGTATCATTTGGTGCATCTTCTGGATACATCACATCAAAAAGGTTGGCAGGGGTGCAAAAATCGTTTGAAATTATTCTTGCATCAAATGAAAGTTTTGCATAGCCTGATGCGTTTTCAACCGGGAGCGAAGCATCAGCACCGCCGCCGCCAAAACCACCTGTGTATGTAACTATATATCCGTAAGAAAAATTATTAAGTCCTGTTCTTTGACAGTAAGCTGCCAAAGTTTCGCTTTGGTCTATATATCTGCCTCCACCGTATGAAAGAGCCATGTCAGCCCTTACCTCAAGGGATGATGCCATCACAGTTGGCATCATGATAACCAAAAGTGATAACGCGAGAAAAAATGATAATATTCTTTTCATGATAATACTCCTTTTAATAAATTTTTATTTTGTTGTTGTCGCTTCTACAAGTCGTGATGCTCCATATCTTTCACGAAGTGCGTTTTTCTGAATTTTTCCTGTTGCATTTCTTGGGATTTCAGCAAATACTATTTGTTTCGGACGTTTGTATCTTGGAAGTGCGTTGCAGTATTCCCTTATTTCTTCTTCTGTTGCACTTACGCCATCTTTAAGCTGAATAATTGCCGCTGTAATCTCACCAAGTCTTTCATCAGGAAGACCTATAACTCCGACATCACTTATCTTCTCGTTTGCACGGAGAAAATCTTCAATCTGCACGGGGTAAATGTTTTCACCTCCCGTAATGATAACATCTTTTTTGCGGTCAACAAGATAGATAAATCCGTCTTCGTCCTGCTTTGCAACATCACCTGTGTAAAGCCAGCCGTCGGGTGTTAAAATTTCTCTTGTTGCACCGGGGTTTTTGTAGTAACACTTCATAACCCCGTCACCCTTAAGACAAAGCTCTCCAACTTCACCTTCGGGAACCTGATTTCCTTCGCCGTCAACAATTTTTACTTCCCAGCTATACCCCGGAACACCGATAGCACCAACTTTGTGAATGTTTTCGACACCAAGGTGCACAGCACCAGGTCCTATTGATTCACTAAGTCCGTAGTTTGTGTCATATTCGTGATTCGGGAAAACTTCTTTCCATCTCTTGATAAGTGATGGCGGAACAGGCTGTGCACCGATGTGCATAAGTCTCCACTGGGAAAGACGATAATCGGAAAGTTTTATATCTCCCCTCTCTATCGCATCTAAAATATCCTGTGCCCACGGCACCAAAAGCCACACAATTGTTGCTTTTTCTGCGGAAACTGTTTCTATTATCCATTCAGGCTTTATTCCGCGAAGTATTACTGCCTTAGAACCTGATATAAGCGAGCCGAACCAATGCATTTTAGCACCTGTATGATAAAGAGGCGGAATACACAAAAATACATCGTCTCTCTTTTGAGAGTGGTGCTTTTGTTCCACTATACAGGAAGCTACAAGGGCACGGTGGCGGTGAAGTATCGCCTTTGGAAAACCCGTTGTACCTGACGAGAAGTAAATTGCGCCATCGTCCTCATCGCTTATCTCAATTGCTGGCGCAGTTGAGGAACAATATGTAATCATTTTTTCATAATTGTCCGCAAATGAAGGTGTATTGTCACCTACAAAGAAATAATGTTTTATTCGAAGACGAGGCAAAACATTTTCAATTCTTTCAGTAAATTCGGGACCGAATACTAAAACAGAAATATCTGCAAGGTCGGCGCAATACTCGATTTCATCTGCCGAGAATCGGAAATTCATCGGAACTGCAATAGCACCGGATTTTAAGATACCAAAATAAATAGGAAGCCAATCGATGCAGTTCATCATTAAAATCGCAACCTTATCACCCTTTTTAACTCCCCTTGTGAGAAGGAGATTTGCAAAGCGGTTTGCAGAAGTATCAAACTCCTTCCATGTAAGCTCACGGCGATATCTCCCATTTCCCGATGCCTCAATAAGGTTATATTCTCTCCATGAAACATCACCCGAGGGCTGGTTTTCGGGATTTACCTCCACAAGGCTTACCTCTGAGGGATATAGCCTTGCATTTTTTTCAAGAAAATCTGTAATAGGCATTACTGATGCCCCTTTCTTAATTTATTTATTGTCAAGTGCATTTTTAACTTTTATTGTAACTTCTTCTTCATAGCAACTAAACATTGCATCAATTTCTTTTGCATTTGGCTTTTTCGTTACAAGACTTACAATCGGTACTGCCAGGAGGCCAAAAATCATTGCGAATGCTCCGCAGTTAATCGGAGACTGCAAAAACGGAGGGAACGCAGAGCGGAAAAGCATATTGAGTATCATTATCAGAGAACCGCCGATAAAACTTACCCAAACTGCAGGCTTTGTAATCTTTTTACTGTAAAGCCCGTAGAGAAACGGTGCTAAAAATGCACCTGCAAGTGCACCCCAAGAAATTCCCATCATGTCTGCTATGTAACCGAGCTTGTCTTTGTTGATTGCAATAAATGCTGAAATCGCTATAAATATAACAACGAACACTCTGATTACCAAAACCTGCTTTTTGCCAGACATATTTTTTACAATATTGTCTTTTATCATGTCAAGTGTTAAAGTTGAGCTTGATGTGAGCACAAGCGATGAAAGTGTTGACATTGATGCAGAAAGCACTAAAACTATAACAATTCCTATAAGCACATCAGGAAGACCTGAGAGCATTGCAGGAATTACTGCGTCAAATCCGCCAACAGGCATACCTCCTTCAACTAAAACACCTGAAATTCTTCCAAATCCACCGAGGAAATAGCATCCGCCTGCAACGATTACTGCAAATACTGTTGAAATTATTGTGCCTTTTGCAATGTTTTTCTCACTTTTTATAGCATAAAACTTCTGTACCATCTGAGGAAGTCCCCAAGTACCAAGAGATGTCAAAATAACAACGCAGAAAAGATTCAAGGGGTCAGGACCGAAAAATGATGCATAAGCTCCCTGCATACTTTCGTGAGGCACTTTTGAAAGCTCTTCCAAAGCCCCCATAAATCCGCCATGTCCTGACAAAACTGCCCAGATAACTGCAACTATTCCGCCAATCATAATAAGACCCTGAATAAAATCGTTAATCGCAGTTGCCATATATCCCCCTGCAATAACGTAAATTCCTGTAAGCACCGCCATGGCTATAACACAAACATTGTACGAAACGCCCGGAAAAGCCATTTCAAAAAGACGTGAAAGTCCGTTGTAAAGCGAAGCTGTATAGGGAATAAGGAATATAAAAACAATTAATGATGCAACTATTTTAAGTGCATTACTCTTATATCTTTTTCCAAAATATTCCGGCATTGTTGCAGTTTCAAGATGCTGAGTTTGAAGTCGTGTTCTTCTTCCCAGAATAACCCATGCCAACAGCGAACCTATAAATGCATTTCCAAGACCAATCCATGTTGATGCAACACCGAATTTCCATCCGAATTGTCCTGCATAACCCACAAAGATAACTGCCGAAAAGTAACTTGTTCCGTAAGCAAATGCCGTAAGCCATGGGCCTACACTTCTTCCGCCAAGTACAAATCCCGACACATCTGTAGAATGCTTTCTGCAATAAAAGCCTACACCTACCATGATACCAAAAAATACAACTAACATTAAAATTTTTACTGCCATTTCTACCATCCTTCCATATTAATCTCTGTCAAGAGGCAATCGGCAATAAAAAACCGCCCCCTGAAAATACCAGAGGGCGGACAAACAATCCGCGTTACCACCTCAGTTTACAGACCCCTCACGGCAGTCTGCCTCGTTGAGTAAAAAGCAGTTACATTAAAAACCATACTTCCATGCTACTCTGCGCTTTCACGGGCGCACCCGACAGAGTCTACTTAAATTTCTCCTCTGCAGCTCCAAAAGTGTATTCAGGCAATCTCGAAAGTCCGGCTCGCACCAACCGCCGTATCTCTCCTCTTTCTAAAAGGCTTACTCTCTTTCTTCACAGCTTTTAAAATATTGTAACACAAAAAGCGAAATTTGTCAATAGCTCATTTTATATTGAAAAAAGGGAAATTTTTTTCAAATATTTGTTAAAAACATATTGACATCGCCAACTATATATGGTAAAATCTTTTTTGCACAGACACAATATCTTGTGCAACAAGCACAAGTGCACAATATACATAAAAAATTGAAAGGAGAAGGGAAAATGATAAACAATATCAGAAAAAGAGACGGAAGAATTGAGAATTTTGACAAAGAAAAAATTACCGGTGCTATTCTCAAAGCCATGAATCACAGCTTTGTTAACGACATAAAATGCGCAAACGCAATTGCCAGCAAGATTGAGGAACTTGATGTAGATGTAATAGACATTGAAGAAGTTCAGAACCTTGTTGAAAGCGAACTTATGAAATCCCAGTATAAGAATGTAGCAAAGGACTATATCTTGTACCGCGAAAAAAGAAATATTGCAAGAGGAAGAAAAACTTATGAGATGTACATGGGTATTGTAAACACAATAGCTAACGACATCACAAAAGAAAACGCAAACATGAACGCGGAAACACCTGCGGGTATGATGATGAAATTTGCGAGCGAAACTTCAAAACCATTCGTAATGGACATGCTCGTTTCCCAGCAGACAAGAGATTATGTAAAGAGTAACTACATCCATATTCACGATGCGGACTATTACCCCACAAAATCTCTTACATGTCTTCAGCATCCGCTTGATATGATACTTGAGAATGGTTTCCGTGCAGGTCATGGTTCATCACGTCCTGCAAAGAGAATTGAAACTGCGGCAATAATTGCTTGTATTTCAATGGAAACAGTTCAAAATGAAATGCACGGCGGTCAGAGTATTCCTGCAATTGATTTTTATCTTGCACCATATGTTAAATACACATATCAGGAAGAGATTAAAAAACTTGAAAGCCTTACAGGCGAAGATTTGAGTGCTTTAAAAGACAGAGAATTTGACGACTATATCGAAAAACCTCTCGACGGACTTAAAGGCGAGGAAAGATATGTTCAGCACGCAGTAAACCAGACTGTAAACCGCGTTCATCAGGCAATGGAGAGCTTTATTCATAATATGAATACTATTCATTCAAGAGGCGGAAATCAGGTTGTATTTTCTTCTATCAACTATGGTACAGACACCTCTGCGGAAGGCAGATGCATTATCCGTGAGCTTTTAAATTCAACATACCGCGGTGTTGGTAACGGTGAAACACCTATTTTCCCAATTCAGATATGGAAAAAGAAAAGAGGTGTAAGCTACCTGCCCGAAGACAGAAACTACGACCTTTATAAGCTTGCTTGTAAGGTAACCGCAAAAAGATTTTTCCCCAACTTCTTAAATCTTGATGCAACATATAATCAGGACGAGCTTTGGGATGCAAATGACCCCAAACGCTACATGCACGAGGTTGCAACAATGGGTTGCCGTACACGTGTATACGGTAATCGCTTTGGTGAAAAGTGCTCTGTTGGAAGAGGTAACCTCTCCTTCTCAACAATTAACATTGTTCGCCTTGCACTTGAATGCATGCACATAGAAAACTATGACGAGAAAATAAACACATTCTTCAAAAAACTTGATAAATGTATTGATGTTATAGCAGAACAGCTTTACGACCGTTATTCCTTCCAGCGCACCGCTCTTAAAAAGCAGTTCCCGATGCTCATGAGCGGAATGTGGTTTGGAAGCGAGGACTTAGGTCCTAACGACCGTCTTGAAGATATCTTGAAATCAGGCACACTTTCCATAGGATTTATCGGTCTTGCCGAAACACTTATCGCACTTTGCGGAAAGCATCACGGCGAAAGCGACATTGCTCAAGAGCTTGGTCTTAAAATTGTAAAGCATATGCGCGACAGAATTGACCGCATTTCTGATGAGAAAAACCTCAATTACACACTCCTTGCAACTCCTGCAGAAGGTCTTAGCGGTAAATTTACAAAACGCGACCGCGAAATGTTTGGTGAAATTGAAAATATTACAGATAAAGAATACTACACAAACAGCTCGCACGTTCCCGTTTGGTACAAATGCTCCGTTGAACACAAGGCTAAAATTGAAGGTCCTTATCACGACCTTGAAAACGCAGGTCACATCTTCTATGTTGAGCTTGACGGCGATGCAACCCATAACCCAGATTGCATTATGCAGACAGTTGACCTTATGGATAAATATAATATTGGTTACGGTTCTGTAAACCACACAAGAAACCGTTGTCTCGACTGCGGATTTGAAAACGCAGATGCCGACTTTGAGAAATGCCCCGTTTGCGGAAGCGAAAACGTTGATGTAATTCAGAGAATTACAGGCTACCTTGTAGGAAGCGTTAATAGTTGGAACAGTGCAAAACAGGCAGAACTTCGTGACAGGGTGACACATGATGCAAACTAACGACACCATAAGAATTATGGACATAACCTTTTCCTCTTCGGTTGACGGTACGGGTTTTCGCGATGTCTTGTTCGTAAACTACTGCCCCCATCACTGCGAGGGTTGCCATAATCCCGAGACATGGGACAAGGCAAACGGAAGAGATGTAAGTATTGATTATTGTTTCGGGGAGCTTACCAAAAGCTCCCTGACAAATGTAACATTTTCGGGCGGTGAACCTTTTTGTCAGTCAAAGCCACTTAAAAAACTTGCTGAAAAACTTATAGCCGCAGGAAAAAATATCTGGATATACAGTGGATATACATTTGAAGAAATTATAAATGACGAAGAAAAAAAAGAGCTTTTAGCTCTTTGCACCGTTTTGGTTGACGGAAGATTTGTTCTTTCACAAAAAGGTATAAACATGAGATTTAAAGGCTCGGAAAACCAAAGAATACTTGATGTAAAGAAATCTTTGGAAAATATGGAACCTATACTTGCAGATTTGGAATTTTAAAAAGAGCGTGTAAAAAACAATGTTTTTTACACGCTCTTTTTTCGTGGTAAGAGGTGAAGTTTGTTGCTTTTTGCGGTCTGGACTTTTTTACATTCCCTTTTTAAAGAACAATGCCGTCTTTAAATATCGAAATTTCTCTATAAGCATTTCTCTCATTTGCAGTTTCCTTACCTGATGCAACCTCTAAAATATAATCGAGGAAATCATCTGTAAGGTCGTCCATTGAAACTCCTTCAAGCACAGGGGATGCATTAAAATCAATCCAACCATGCTTTTTCTCTGCTAAAGCTCGGTTTGTTGCAATTTTAACCGTTGGGACAGGTCCTCCTACGGGAGTTCCTCTGCCCGTTGTAAATAAAATCATGTGAACACCTGCCGCCGCAAGGTTTGTAATTGCGACAATATCGTTACCGGGGCCGTTTAAAAGCGAAAGTCCATTCTTTTTAAGGCGGTCACCGTATGTAAGCACGTCAACCACTTCACCAAGTCCTCCCTTTTGCACACAGCCGAGGGACTTTTCTTCCAAAGTGGTAATTCCGCCTGCTTTATTTCCCGGTGACGGATTTTCATATATAACCTGATTGTGTCTTGTAAAGTAATCCTTAAAATCATTTATAAGGCTTACTGTCTTATCAAAAAGCTCCCGAGTCGGGCAACGCTTCATCAAAAGATGCTCCGCTCCAAACATTTCAGGCACTTCTGAAAGCACGCAGCTTCCGCCATAAGAAATAATTCTGTCGGACAAACTTCCTACAAGGGGGTTTGCGGAAATTCCGCTATATCCATCACTACCTCCGCATTTAAGACCTAATTTAAGAGCAGAAATCGGCACAGGCTCTCTCTTAAATGTATCGGCATAAGCCTTAAGCTCTTCAATGATTTTAACACCTTCAGAGATTTCGTCCTCAACGTCCTGAACATTTAAAAACTTAACTCTTTCTTCGTCATATTCCCCTAAAACTTCTTTGAAAAGAGGAATGTTATTATTTTCGCATCCAAGCCCTAAAACGAGCACGCCTGCGGCATTCGGGTGGTTTACAAGTCCTTTTAAGATAAGCTGAGTGGTGGTTTGGTCATCACCAAGCTGAGAGCAACCGAAAGGATGCTCAAACTGCACCGCTCCTGTAAGGTCTGCAAGACGTTTTGACACCTTGTTAACACAACCAACAGTGTTGATAATCCAAATTTCGTTACGGATTCCAACTTCCCCGTTTTTGCGAACGTAACCCATAAATGTTTTTCCGCTTTCCACTTTTTCTATGGGAGTAAAATCAGGCTCATATTTATACTGGAGATTTCCCGATAAATTTGTTTTCATGTTGTGGGAATGAACATGCTCACCCTTTTTAATGTCCTCTGTTGCATGACCTATTGGATTTCCATACTTTATAATGTTTTCTCCGCTTTTTATGTCACAAAGAGCATATTTGTGTCCGTTTTCAAGATTTACCTCGACATTGTCAAGTTTATGAATAATCACTTTCCCATCTTCTCCTTTACTGCATCCGAAAGGAATGATAAATCTTCATCCCAAAGTGCTTTGTTTTTAAGGATTTCTTCAACTGATGCTTCTTTCATAAACTTCATAACCCCAGCATCGTCATTTGGCATATCGGTTTTGTAAAACTCAATGAGCTTTGCAAAGGATGTTAAAAGTCTGTCTGGATTTTTGCCATATCTTTTGATATATTCCAAAATGGATGGCAAAACTCTTACCTTGAATTTGCTTACGGAGTTAAGTGAAATGGATGCACAAAGATGTTTTATGTAGGGATTTTCAAATCTTTCAAACACATTGTCGGCATAATCTGTAAGCTCTTCCTTTGAAAGGTCAAGTGTAGGAATAATTTCCTCGTACACACATCCCTTGACAAATTCGCTTAAAGTCTCATGCTCCATGCAGTCGCCAACAGTTTCAACCCCCAGTAGCATTGCGTAGGGAATCATAGATGTGTGAGCACCGTTTAATATACGAACTTTTCTTGTTCTGTAACGCTCCAGATTATCAGTTACAATAATATTAAGACCCGCTTTGTCAAATGGGAATTCATTTGTGATTCCCCCGGGCCCTTCAATTACCCACAGGTGGAAAAGCTCACTTGTATTGAGCATATTATCCTCATAACCCAAATCAATTTTCTCATCTCTTGGGTAGCCTGTAACAATTCTGTCAACGAGTGTGTTGCAGAAAATGTTTTCTTTTTCAATCCATGCCTTAAATTCTTCTCCCATGTTCCAAAGGTCTGCATACTGCAAAACATATTTTTTAAGCGTTGAGCCGTTTTTGTCAATAAGCTCGCAGGGAAGAAATATAAAGCCTGCAAGTCCCAAATCAACACGCTTTTTGAGAAGAAGTGTAACCTTGCCGGGGAATGTAACGGCAGGAGCCTCTTCCATCTTATCATCAGCAGAGAAAACTATTCCCGATTCTGTTGTGTTTGACACTACAAAACGAAAATCCGGGTTTTCTGCAAGGTTAAGGTATGCCTCAAAATCTTCATAAGGCTCAACTGTTCTTGAAATTACATCTATAATCTTTTTGTCAACTGTGGGAGTGCCATCTTTCATGCCACGCATTATGTGAGTGTAAACGCAGTTTTGTTCTTCGAGTTTCTGGCACATTCCCTTGTCAATAGGCTGTACAACAACAACACTCGCATTAAAATCAGAATTTTCATCTGTAAGTTGTATAATCCAGTCAACAAAGCCTCTCAAAAATCCGCCTTCGCCAAACTGAATAACTTTTTCGCATCTTTCAGGTTTTGTAAACATAAAAAACAATCCTTTCATATCATAATCAAGTTAATTATACGACAATAATATCTTGTTTTCCTTTAAATTTTTGCCATTATACATATAAAACACGAAAATATTGATTGATTTTTTCTTCTTCTGATGATATTATATACTTGGGTGATAAATTATGGTAACAACATATAAAAATTTTGAAGTCTCGCACACAAATATTCAGAACAAAAGAAGTTTTACAAAAATTCACTATCACAATGATTACGAACTTTACTACCTTGTTGCAGGCAAAACAAATTACTTTATCGGAGATGAAATATTTAAAGTAAATCCCGGTAATTTTGTTTTTGTTGAAAAGGGAGTGATTCATAAAACTGATAGTGAAGACTGTTTTGACAACGAAAGAATTTTAATAAGTTTCGGTGATGATATTCTCACTCCTGAAGCTATGGAGCATATTGAAACTCTTTCAAAGCAAAAGCTTATATTTATCCCTAAAAACAAACTTTATATAATTGAAGATATTCTTCATAAAATAGAAAAGGAGCACTCAGAGGACAATCCCTTCCGTCGTGAAATGATAAACCTCTACATTTTGCAGACTCTTGCACTTTTGTGCAGACTTCACCGTAAAGAGCTTATGCAAATGGATGAAACCGAAAGAATAATCCACAGTGTTTCAGAATACATAAACTCAAACTATGAAAAAGATTTGTCACTCAAAACGTTAAGCCGTCGTTTTGCTTTAAGCGAAGGGCATCTTTCAAGAAAATTCAAAGCTGTTTCGGGAATGGGTCTTTGTGAATATATAACCTATGTGAGAATTCATAACGGAGCAAGTCTTCTGGAAGAAACAAATTATTCTCTCACAAAAATTTCCGCTCTTTGCGGATTTAATGACAGTAATTATTTTTCTTCCGTTTTCAAAAAAATAAAAGGTACTACACCTTGTAAGTATCAGAAAGGTTTTCACAATGAATGAATTTGAAATAAATATTTTAAGGGTAATTGAAAACATTTTTCATAATGACAGTATTCATGGCATAATGACTTTTATTTCCTTTTTGGGAAACGGTGGTTTTATATGGATTTTAACTGCAATCACTCTTTTGTGCTTTAAAAAGACACGAGTGGCAGGCCTTTCCATGGCAATTTCGCTTATATTTTCACTTATTGTCTGCAATATTACATTAAAACCACTTGTGGGCAGAATCCGCCCTTTTGATTTTGATAATACCCTGTTGCCTCTTATCTCTCCCCCCTCCGACTTCTCATTTCCGTCAGGCCATACCTTTTCATCCTTTGCCTCAGCAACTGCACTTTTCTTAAATAACAAAAAAGCGGGAACAGTTGCCATGTTACTTGCACTGCTTATTGCATTTTCAAGGCTCTATCTTCTTGTTCATTATCCGAGCGATGTACTTTTTTCAATTGTTTTTGGTATTTTTTTCGGAATTTTGGCAAAAAAACTTGCACATTACATTTCCTCAAAGCATATATTATAAATATCAATAATATATGAGGAGGATAAAAATGAATAAGGATTTCCAAAGCTTTATCAGAGGTCTTGACAAAAAAGCTCTTGCAGAAGGCATTAAAAAAGCACAGGAATTTTCAAAAACTGCCGAGGGCAGAAAAATGATTGAAAAAATAAAATCAGGCGAAAAAATAGGCGGAATTGATAAAGAAAAGCTTCAGGAAAGCTTTAAATCAAATCCCGAGCTTTTGAAAAAAATAAACGATATGCTGGAGTGATACCATGCCGTCACCGGAGGAAATGTTACAATCGATTTTAAGTGACAACGATGCAATGGAAAAAATAAGCGAGATGCTTTCAGCCTTTTCGTCTGAAGAAAGTACAGAGAATAATACGGAGGAAAAAAGCTCCTCCTCACTATTTGACGACCCGGCTTTTATTTTTAAAATAGGTGAAATTTTAGGGAATTTAAATGGTGAAGATGATAATAACACAAGGCTTTTAACGGCGCTTAAACCATATTTAAGCGAAAAAAGGGCAGAAAGTGCCGACAAAGCAATAAAGCTCATGAAACTTACTAAACTTTCATCCTTGCTCGGAGATATGAACCTTTTTTAGGAGGCAATATGTATAAACCTATTACACCCATAAAAAACTGCCCTGACAACCATTATCTCCCTCCTGTGCAAAAAGCACCGAAGGGAAATTTTTTGTCTTTTTTAAAAAATGATGATATTTTACTGTTAGGTCTGATATTTATTCTTTTGAAGGAAGGAATCGCCGACAAAACATTAATTTTTGCTCTCGTTTTTATTTTTATAAGCGGATTTTAAAAAAGAACTTGAATTTTTTCGTTTCTTGTGTTAAAATCAAGGCGTTTCAAATAAAAACAAGGGGATAAAAAATGGAAACACAAAATTCTTCGGCAGAAACTTTTAAAATGACATCTTATGCCCAGGCAAATCCCAGCTTTGCAAAACAGCTTCAAAACTATATTCTGCTTTTGCTCCTATCTTTGGTAATGGCACTGAATTACGAAATTTTCATTTTGCCAAATAGTTTCGCACCTGCAGGCATAAACGGTATTGCCACAATGATTCAGTACAAAATGGGATTTAGCATAGGGTATATGAACCTTCTTATAAATATTCCGCTATGTTTTATTGCGTTTTTATTTTTAAGTCGTGACTATTCAGTTAAAACTCTTATTTTTTGTCTGTCATTTTCAGGCTTTTTGCTTCTTTTTAAATATAGCGTTGACCTCTCGCCTTTTGTGTTTAAACCCGAAAACAGTGCAAATGCATCACTCGGGGCAGTTGCGGCAGGTGTTATAAACGGCTTTATTTACGGAGCATTGATGAGAATTAATGCCTCATCAGGAGGCACGGATATAGTGTCAGCATGCGTCAGATGCGTAAAGCCTCACATGAGCCTTTCGTACATAATATTTACATTAAACTGCATTGTGGCTCTTATTTCATTTTTTGTTTATGACTATAAATATGAACCTGTTATTCTTTGCATTTTGTATTCTTTTCTTACAAGCCGCGTAAGTGACTCTATTGTAAGAGGTGTAAGAGAGCAGATTAAGTTTGAAATCATATCAGAACACAGCGAAGAAATCTCAAGAGAAATAATTGAAAAGCTCCGACACACAGTAACCGTTACCCCTGCAAAAGGAATGTATTCGGGGAAAGAAACAAATCTTCTTATCTGCATCATAAATAAGCATCAGATTTTCGCTCTTCAGAAGATTTTGAGAAATTATCCCAAAACTTTTGCATATATAAGCGGAGTAAATGAGACAGTAGGAAACTTTAAAAAGATTTCTTAAGCACCCCAAAAAAATTGTACAGCGTCGCCAGACGCAGGAAAAAAGGATGCAGAATGAACGAATGGAACCCGAAGCTGTATAAAGATACTGCGAGAGGTGACATTCGTTTATAGTGAAAATGTATTAAAATAAAAAACCCGAGAATTTTTCTCGGGTTTCTTCATATATTCACATCATATTTAAATTAAAAATAAGTAATATTTTCTATTACATTTTCACGTTCTGCGCCTTTTTAACAAGTCTTTTTTACAGATGGTTTTTTACTGACCCTACAAATTCATACATCTTCCATATTCCATCGGTGTCTTTCTTCATTCTGTAGGTTGCAACCTGCTCATGGTGATACATTGGTCTGTCTTCCATTTTTACGTTGTAAACCTCATGGACTGATAAAACACAGCTGTTATCACCTTCATACTGCACCTCGCTGCAGATATAGAAAGATAAAAGTTCTTCGTAGTAATCGTTGTTTACATAGTTTTTCTGAGTGTTATAGAGCGGACAGTTTGGTATTACATATGGAAGCATGTGCGAAGGGTCACTCGTATTCATAGCCTTTACATAGCTTTCAAGATAGTTTCCAATCGCCTTTTCAAGCTCTCCGTCTGCCGCTGCAGGATTTATCTTTGAAGGCACAAAGCTATATGCAGGTGCATTGCCTTCATACTGTGCGCTTTTGTATGTAACCATGGGGACATGTTCGCTATACTTTCCGTCAGTATCCGCCGCATACTGAAGTACATACATTTCTTTTTGCTGACGGTATATCATGTTGTAAATTTCACTTAAGTCGCTGATACTGTTTATGTTGCGATAAAATCCGCCTGTGCTCTCTGCAATGGAACGAATTTCGTAGTTGTTTGCAGATGAGCCTATTCCTATTATAAATATCGGTATTTTGTAATCCTGAGCAATTCTTATTACATCTCCCTCGTCTGCATAACGGCTGTGCTCGTCATTTCCATCAGTAAAGGCGATTACGCATCTTGCCCCGCTTTGACGGGCCGTGTACTGCACAGAAGTATAGAGTGTATCATAAAGAGCTGTACCTCCACCCGAGGAAATGTTTCTTACAACATTTTGTATTTTTGAGTAGTCGGATGTAAATTCCGTTTGAGTTTCAATCTCGTTTGAGAAAACGACAAGGGACACTGTATCGCCTGAATTATACTGAACCTGAGACAAAAATTTCTCCATAGTGTCTTTCGCATCACGGATAGGTGCACCGTCCATACTTCCGCTCGCATCTGCGACCATGTTTATGCTTATTCCCTGCTGCATGTCCAGCTGCATTACGGAAGCGATTTCCCTTCTCATGCCGTCACCGTTTTCTATAACTGTAAAGCCACGCATGTCAAGATTTTTTGGTGTTTTTCCGTTTTGGTCTGTTACGGTGAGATAAAGCTTTACGTCGGGATAGTTACTGCAGTCAACCTGACTTACAGATATATTTATGCTCTCGTCCGATTGAAAGTGCCCTGGCGAAAGTGCCATAAACTCTTTAAGACTTTCAAAAATCTCAGCATATTTTCCGCTTTCTGCTTTCTTTTCAGCACTTTTTATTGCCTTTTCCGCTTCTTTTTTAAATTCGCCTGAAAGCGACGGAAGTGCACCTTTCATTTCTGTTAATATTTCAGAAATTGTTTCTCCGTTTTCTTCTTTAACTCTTTCGGAAAGCTCCCC
>JAZOQG010000070.1:0-76018 GCA_045656005.1 Clostridia bacterium | reverse complement strand
AGAGTGATTTATCATCGTCACGCTTACTCAATTTTCAAAACTCCATTTCCGGTCATTATCTGGATGCAATAACCTTGTCAACAAGACCATATTTCATTGCTTCGTCAGCTGTCATAAAATTATCTCTCTCTGTATCTCTTTCGATAACTTCAAGAGGCTGACCCGTGTTCTTACTCAGAATTTCATTAAGGGTTTTGCGGATTTTAATAATTCTGTCGGCATGAATTTTAATATCAGTTGCCTGACCGCGTGTTCCACCAAGGGGCTGATGAATCATAATTTCGCTGTTGGGAAGTGCAAAACGTTTACCCTTTGCACCAGCTGAGAGCAAAAATGCACCCATGCTTGCAGCCATTCCCACGCAAATAGTGGAAACGTCACATTTTATATAATTCATCGTATCGTAAATAGCCATACCGGCAGTAATTGAACCGCCGGGGCTGTTAATGTAAAGGCTTATGTCTTTATCAGGGTCTTCGCTTTCGAGGAACAAAAGCTGTGCAACCACTAAACTTGCAGTAGCATCGTTTACCTCGTCACCCAGAAAAACAATTCTGTCTTTAAGCAGACGTGAAAAAATATCATAGGAACGCTCTCCTCTGTTTGTCTGCTCAACTACCATAGGTACCAAACTCATTTAAGATTCACTCCTTTTGAGTCCTTCAATATTATTTTTCTTCAGTTTCAGCAGCTTCGCCTTCTGCTGCTTTTTTCTTTGTTGCTCTCTTAACGGCAGAATTTTCAACCAAAAGCTCTAAAGTTTTGTTGATAACAATTTCTTCCTTAATGCTTTCTTCGGAATTTTTCATGATGTCTTTTATCTTATCTACTTCCATTCCGTACATATCAGCCATTTTCTTAAACTGTTCTTCAACATCTTCTGCTGTAGCTTCAATATTTTCAGTTTTAGCAATTTTTTCAAGAATAAGGTTGCCTTTTACAGCTTTTTCTGCGTTACCTTTAAACTGTTCTTTCATGGCATCCATTGTAAGGCCTGTGTACTGCATATACTGCTCGATATTAAGACCCTGCTGTGCAATTTTATATCCGAATTCCTGAATCATTTTTTCTGTCTGCTGCTCAATCATGCACTCCGGAATATCAATTTCTGTCTTTTCAGCAATGATTTCCATGATTTTATCTTCTTTTTCGCGCTGTGTTCTGATTTTTGCATCTTCCTGCAATTTGCTCTTTACATCAGCACGAAGTTCATCAAATGTATCAAACTCACTTACATCTTTTGCAAACTCGTCATCCTTTGCAGGAAGCTCTTTTTTCTTGATGGAGTGAATTTTTACTTTAAACATTGCATCCTTGCCCTTAAGTTCTTCTGCATGATACTCTTCGGGGAATGTAACGTTTACTTCAACATCCTCGTCTATTTTCTTGCCGATAAGCTGGTCTTCAAAACCCGGAATAAACTGACCGCTTCCGATTTCAAGAGTGTGGTTTTCGCCTTTGCCGCCTTCAAATGCTACCCCGTCAACAAAGCCTTCAAAGTCGATAACTGTGATATCACCTTTTTTAACTGCTCTGTTTTCAACAGGAACAAGACGTGCATTCTGCTCAAGCATTCTCTTGATTTCTGCATCAACATCTTTTTCCAGAACCTTATACTCAATTTTATCCAGTTTTACACCTTTGTATTCAGGAAGCTCAAATTCAGGCTTAACTGCTACTTTTGCACTTAAAACCAAATCGCCTTCACCAATGCTTACGATATCAATTTCGGGACGGTCAACAGGCTCGATTTTATTTTCTTCAACTGCTGCCTCATAAGCCTCTGGGCATACAAAATTTATAGCATCTTCGTAGAAAACACCTTCACCATATATTTTTTCGATAAATCTGCGTGGTGCTTTACCTTTTCTGAAGCCGGGAATCTGAATGCTTTTTACATTTTTCTTATAAGCTTTTTCCATAGCTTCATCAAATTTTGCTTTCTCGATTGTAATTTCCATTGTTACAATGTTTTTTTCAGTATTAGTAATTTTAGAACTCATTAGTCTTCCTCCAGACAATATTAAATTTTGATTTATGTAAACTACTGCCGTAGTAATTTTTGCACACTTATCAATTATAACATTATAACAACATTTAGAAAATTTTTCAAGACCTAAAATTAAAATTTATCTGAATATTTATTTTTTTGTTTCTTTATCACAAATATTATGCTAAAACCCGAGATTATTTACAATAATTTAATAATAGTTAAACAAAAAGTATTGTATTTAAGGACAAAACCTGCTATAATTTATGCAGAGAGGTGTTTTATATGAATACTAAGCATAAAACAAGCATCGGCGGTCAGGCTCTTATTGAGGGCGTAATGATGAGAGGACCAGAGGTTACTGCAATGGCTGTTAGAAATCCTGAAGGCGAGCTTGTAATCGAAAAATTTCCCACAGAAGGGAAAGATAAACCGAAAATATTGAAACTTCCTTTTATAAGAGGGATATTCAATATGATAGACTCTCTGCGTTTTGGCTACAAATGCCTTATGCGTTCTGCTGAAATCGCAGGCTTTGAAGAGGAAGAAGACGAAAAAAAGCAAGGCTTTATTATGGGTGCACTGATGGTTATAAGTTCTGTGCTGGCAGTAATTTTATCAGTTGGTCTTTTCGTTTATCTTCCAACACTTATTTTCGACCTTTTAAAAGGTGTTTTTCCTGCCATCAACAACAATATATGGCGCAGTGTGTTTGAAGGTGTTTTGAGAATTATAGTTTTTATATGCTACCTGCTTTTAACCCTTCTCATGAAAGATATAAGGCGTACTTTCGCATATCACGGTGCAGAGCACAAAACAATTTTCTGCTATGAAGCAGGCGAAGAGCTCATGGTTGAAAATGTGAGAAAACAAAAACGTTTTCACCCCCGATGCGGAACATCTTTTATGATTTTGGTTCTAATTGTAGGCATAATAGTCGGATTTTTTATTCCCGCAACACTCCCGCGTCTTTTGCGTACAGCTATAAAGCTTTTACTTTTGCCTTTGGTAGTAGGTATAGGCTATGAGCTTATAAAGCTTGCGGGCAGACACGAAAATATTATAACAAGAATTATTTCAGCACCGGGTGTATGGCTTCAGCACATAACCACCATAGAACCCGATGACAGCATGATAGAAGCCGCAATTGTTGCAATGCTCGAAGTAATTCCCGAAAACCGTGAGGATGCAAAATGGTAAAGCTTTCACATCTTTTAAAAGAAGCTTCAGACTATATAAGAAAAGAAGATGCCGCAGCACTTGCCTGCGGCCTTTTTGAGTGCGACAGAGGGGCACTTATCCTGAAAATGCAAAATGATATTTCACAAGAAGTTGCCGAAACTTTTAGAAATTATTTTAAAAAAGCATCAGAAGGGATGCCCATAGCATACATTTTAGGGAAGAAAGAATTTTATTCCCTTGATTTTTTTGTTACACCCGATGTGTTAATTCCACGTCCTGACACAGAAATTTTAGTTGACGAAATAATCCCGCTTGCAAATGGCAAAAAGGTTTTAGACATTTGCTGCGGAAGCGGTTGCATCGGCATTTCTATTTTAAAGAATTCGCCCTGCTCGCTTACTATGATTGATATTTCGGAAAAAGCACTTGAAGTAGCAGAAAAAAACTGTGCTTTAAACGGGGTAACGGCAAGACTTGTCAAAAAAGATATTTTAAACGAAGATTTAGATGAAAAATATGATATTATAGTTTCAAATCCGCCTTATATTGAAAGTGAAACTGTTTTAACTCTTGACAAAAATGTGCGTGACTTTGAGCCGCATCTTGCTCTTGACGGCGGTGCTGACGGACTTACATTTTATCCCGTAATTACAAAAAAAGCCGCCCTCTCACTAAATGAAGGCGGTATATTGGCATTCGAAATCGGTTTCAATCAGGGAAAAGCCGTTTCCGATATTTTAAAAGAGCATGGATTTGAAAACGTTTGTGTCATCAAAGACCTTGCAGGACATGACAGAGTTGTTATAGGAAATCAGCCTATTATATAAAACAATACTGAAAACATCTGAAGGATACTTCCAAACACTACAAACAAATGGAAAACACTATGCATGTATCTTTTATTTTTCAAAAAGTAATAAAATGCAGCACCTATTGTGTAGCTTACTCCGCCCAAAAGCATGAGTGTTATTCCTCCCGTGCCGAGCATCTGCACAGTAGGTCTCCAGACTGCTACAACACACCAGCCCATTGCAATATAACATATAGCCGAAAAGATTTTAAACTTTTTGAGGCTGATGGCATTAAGTGTTATTCCCAAAACGGCAAGTCCCCATATTATGCCAAAAAGAGTCCAACCAAGAGAAGTATTATATTCTCTTAATGCACAAAGGCAAACGGGGGTATATGTTCCTGCAATAAGAACATAAATCATGCAGTGATCCAAAATTCGCATAATTTCTTTTCCGCGAACTCTGGGGCTAAGTCCATGATAAACACTCGAAACAGAGTAAAGGATAATCATTGACGCTCCGTAAATTGCGGATGCCACAACATCATACGCGTTTCCTCTTATGGCAGAAAATACAACGCACAAAACAAGCGCAACTATTCCCACCGCAACACCCGATATATGGGATACCATATTAAAAATTTCTTCGCCTTTTGTATATCTTATCTTAAATTCCGACATAATTCCCTCCATCTGGTTTTCAAAACTATGTGTTGTCACATTGGAAAATATTTTACCATAAATTTTCAAATAAATCAATACTTTATTTGCAAATTCATAAAATATTCATCGCTTAACAAAAGAAGGTGTAAAAAATAAGTTTTTACACCTTCTTATTTTTAGAATTTCCGTCCTGCTCCTCCGCCACCGAAGCTTCCGCCTCCGCCGGAGAAACCGCCTCCGGAAAATCCACCGCCGCCTCTGCCACCAAAGCCACCATAGAAGCCACCGTGATAAAATGTTCCTCCCCCGCCCCTGTGAGAAGGGGGTATTTTTTTAATAAGATTTAAATAAATTATCAGTATTATTAATATAACGGCAACCGCTATCCAGCCGCCCTCGTCATCCTCTTGTTCATAGGGTATGGCATCAACTTCTTCGGGAATAGGTATTCCATATTCTTTGCAAACTTCTGCCACAATGCGGTCAAAGCCTTTTAAAAACCCCTGCGACCAGTCGCCTTCTGCAAAATATGGAATTATTTCTTCGTCTATAATTCTTCCGCACTTGCCGTCGGGCAAAGCTCCTTCAAGACCAAGACCTACTTCAATCCTTACACTGCGTTCTTCAAGTGCAAGCATGAGAAGTACTCCGTTATCTTTTTCCTCATCTCCTATGCCCCACTCTCTGCCAATTTTAAGGGCATACTCGGCATCCTGATTGCCCTCTATATTTTCAAATGCGGCAACGACTATCTGGGCGCCTGTGCTTTTTTCTATCTGTGCCGAAATATTGACAATATGTTCCTCCACATCGGCATCTATTACATTTGCAAAGTCATTTACATAAAACTCGTTTGTGGGACTTGGCAAAGCAAAAACCGATATGCACAAAACGAGGAATGTCAACGTTAAAAAAAATATTTTTTTACACATAATCAGAAACTTACCTGCGGCACAGCCGTGCTTCCCTCTGCCGCTTCAAAATATTCCGCTTTTTCAAAACCAAACACGTTTGCAATAATGTTTGAAGGAAATCTTATAATTTTTGTATTGTATTCTTTTGCAACACTGTTATAATCCTGCCTGCCGACAGAAATTCTATTCTCTGTTCCCGCAAGTTCATCGGAAAGCTGTCTAAAGTTTGCATCTGCCTTAAGGTCAGGATAGTTTTCTGCAACCATCAGAAGACGTGAAAGTGCACCCGTCATAGCGGCATCAGCCTCCGCTTTTTCAGCCGCAGTACCTGATGATGCATATTTAGTTCTTGCATCAGAAACTGCCTTTATTGCCTCCTGTTCATGCCCTGCATATCCTTTAACTGTGTTTACAAGGTTTGGAATAAGGTCTGCCCTTCTCTGAAGAAGAACATCAATAGTTGAAAGCTTTTCGCTTACACCTTCCCTCATACTTACAAGAGAATTATAAGAGCCGACAAATGAAAATACAATAACCAAAATAACTGCGACTACCGCAATAATTACTATCATACTTTTTTTCATATTACTTTATCTCCCTTCCCCCATCTCCTGCACCCGTTACATAAAACGAAGGTGCGTATCCGATTTTCTCGGTATATTCCTTTCCTACTGCTTCTTTGAAGTTTTCAATAAATTCGTTTTTAACGATACTTACTGTGCATCCGCCAAAGCCTGCACCTGTCATTCTTGAACCGATACAGCCTTTATTTTTTCTTGCGGCATCAACGAGTGTGTCAAGTTCTATTCCTGTTACCTCGTATAAATCACGTAGAGAGTCATGTGAGGCATTCATAAGTTCACCGAACTTTTCTATATCTCCATCATTTAGTGCTTTTACAGACTCTATTACCCTGCCGTTTTCATAAATTGCATGCTCTGCTCTCTTTCTCACAACTTCATCTTCAATAACGTTTTTATATTTTTCAAAATCTTCTACGGAAATTTTGCAAAGTGCCTCGGCATTTGGCATGCGGGTTTTAAGTGCATCAAGAGCTTTTTGACACTCTTCGCATCTCTCATTATATTTTGAAGTTATAAGACTTCTCTTTTTATTTGTGTTTGCAATTACAATGCTTTCGTCCTTTAAATTAAGCGGAACATGTTTATATTCCAAAGTATTGCAGTCAAGCATTACTGCATGATTTTCCTTGCCCATAGCAGATGCAAACTGGTCCATAATTCCGCAGGATACTCCTATATAATTTCTCTCGGCTCTCTGTCCGATAAGTGCCATATATACCATGTCAACTTCTTCGTTTTTACCCATTCTTTCGTTTGACAATGTGGCGAGAGTAAGAGCTGTTGCAACCTCTATCGCCGCAGAGGAAGAAAGACCGCCGCCGTGAGGCACAGTATCATCAAAAAGCATTTCGCATCCCATAATTTCATAGCCATCACGCATAAGTTCTGAAGCTATGCCAAGCTGATAATTCCCCCATGGAATGTCTTTATATTCATAAATTTTATCTATATCTGCCTCAACCAATACATCAAGGTCCGTTGCGGCAAGCTTTATGATTTTATCATCACGCTCACGCACAACAATTGTAGTTTCAAGGCAAATCGCCGCAGGAAAAACAAGACCTCCGTTATAATCTGTGTGTTCTCCGATAAGATTTACTCTGCCGGGAGATTTAAAAACACGAAGAGGTTTTTCGCTTTCTCCAAATCTTTTTATGAATTCTTCTTTCATAAGTTCAATATTCATGTCTTTCCTCCGATTACTTGTTTTCGGTAAATTTCTTGTATGCCTCACGAAGTTCTTCTGCTTTTTCCTCAGGGCATGTAGGATTGCAGTGTGCCCATGCACCCGTTTCGCTTGATGCGTTGAATTTCTGCTTGTCTTTTGAACGCATTGGAGGGAAAAACTCAATATGGAAGTGATATCCTGACATATCACCGCTGTTTACAGGAGCCTGATGCATGCACATCATATAAGGAAATGCATAATCGAAAAGACTGTCAAGTGTACCTGCCGCATTTCTTATGCTCTCAGCAAGATTGCGTTTCTCTCTTTCATTAAAATCAGTTATATACTGCTTGTGACTTTTTGCCGCGATATAAAGTCCGTATGGATATTCCGAGAAAAATGGCAAAAATGTAACAAAATCCTCATTTTCATTTATAATTCTTGCACCCGATTTATATTCATCACGAAGCACGTCGCAGAAAAGACAGTTGCCCGTTTTTTCCTTATGTGCCTTAAAAGACTCCACCTCAAGCTCGAGCTTTTTGGGGATAAAGGGATATCCATAAATCTGCCCATGAGGATGTGGCATTGTAACGCCTACAACCTCTCCTCTGTTTTCAAAAATAAATACATATTTTATTTTTTCATCCTCACGCATTTTTTCAAATCTCTCGCACCAGAGATTTACAAGCTTTTCAACATGAGCAACAGAAAGCTCGGGAAGAGTTACTGTGTGTTCCTTTGAATAGAGAATAACCTCACATTTACCATGTGATGGCAAAACCTTATAAAGCTCGGTTGCAACATCATCGGGAGCGGGCGGATTTTGTGAAAGCGCCGGAAAATCGTTATCATATTCCAAAACCTCAAAATCATCGGGCACTTTTCCTGAACCAGGGCAGAAGGGGCACCAGTCTTTAGGCATTTGCGGTCTTCCCTGTCTGTGTGATGCTATCATTACCCAATCATTTGTAAGGGGATTAAATCTAAGTTCTGCCATGTTAAATACCTCTCTAATATATTATTTTCTTTTTACTGATAATTATAACCTTATTTTCTTTTTCTGTCAACTGTTGCCATCAAAAAATCGCCTGAAAGCCCCAAAAAAATCCCCATTGCAAAAATCTTTGATGCCATAAAAGCAATTTGTTCATATAAATATTTAAAACCCAGCCCACCGGTGGTGGAAACACACATTAAAATTGCCACAATAAATAAAACACTTGCCAAAATACTGCCTAAAAGTACTGAAATTTTAGCTGCAGTACATATTTTTTGTATTTGCAAAACTATTTTTCTAATCATATGATCACCCATTTGATTATATCAAAAAATATACTTGAAATTCAAATGTAATATATTCCTCAAAAACTTTTTTCGGGCACATCTTCCTAAATTTCGACAAAGTTCGACCGTATAGCTCGCGCAAAATTAATTCCCATATTTTCCCAATGTCGAAATATGCGATATTTTGTCCTTGATTTTGCAAGGATTTAGGTCTATACTACAAGCTACTTGACTTTTTTAAAATATTTAAAGGTGGTATTTGAAATGAAAAAATTAACAACAAAAGAAAAACGCATCACAGGAGAAGAGGGCAAACAAAAAGATATAAAACTTACCCTTTTGAAAAAGTATCCTCAAAGCACATCGACACAAAGCAGTTATGCTATACTATCTGAAACGGATACAGATATTTCTTTTATGAATGCAGGCAAAAATTTTGCTGTAGCACGTCTGCTTTTTGATTTTTTCTTAAATCACGGAGTGACACCCCAAAACCTCGAAGATATTGAAGAAGATTATAGGTACGAAAAAGAGGTGTAAAAAAACTTTTGTTTTCTACACCCCTCAGGCATACTATCTTTTTTTGCTGCGACATATTTTTTGAGGACAACAGCTTATGAGAGTCTGAATTGCGCACAAAATGTCATTTGTGTTTTTTACCTTTCTCCTACAACAATTAACATGTTGGCGAAAAGCAAGATAGTTTTCAACTTCCTGCAGATAATCATAGTAGCAACGTCTGTTTTTCAGAAAATCACCTCCTATGATACATAATATGCAAAATAAAATTTGATGAGATAGGAAAACAGGGATGCTTTTTTGCATCCCCGAATATTAAATAACGTCCATCTCAAGCCTTAACTTATCAGCAATCATTGCAATAAATTCAGAATTTGTGGGCTTACCCTTTGAATTACTCACCGTGTAACCAAATAACTTATAAAGAGTTTCCTCATTACCTCGGACACACGCAACCTCAATTGCATGACGAATGGCTCTTTCCACTCTCGAAGGACTTGTACTATGCTTTTTCGCAATTTTAGGATAAAGCTGTTTTGTTACAGCACTTATAAGCTCCTGCTCATAAATTGTGAAAATAATAGCATCCCTTATGTACTGATACCCTTTAATATTTGCGGGAATTCCAACCATATGAATCATATTGGTTACAAAAACTTCAATTTTTTTCCGCTGTTCCTTTTGAGAAATGAGAGACTTGTCCATTTGAGACATTGTGTCAGACACATTAGCATCTTCTGTTTCACAAATACTTTTTACCCTGTCAGCTATTGCATCGATTTCACATGTTTTAAGCATGTAGTAATCAGCACCCAGTTTCATGCACATGCTCATAACTTTTTCACTTGAATTTTGTGTCAGTACCATTATCTGAGGTCTTTCGCTTTCGTCTTTGTCACGAAGTTTTTCAAGCACCATGATGCCATCCATCACAGGCATTACAATATCAAGGGTTACCAAGTCAGGCTTGTACATTTCAATTTTACGCAGTGCCTCCATTCCGTTTTCAGCAATACCTAAAACCTTAATATTATTTTTCTCAAATGTTCTTTTTAATGTTTCCGCATATTCGGCGTTGTCTTCTGCAATTAACACTTTAATCTGGTTTTCCATTACCTAACCTCCTAAAAATTATTATTGCATTATCATTTTACAATATTTTCCAATTAATTGCAAGCCTTTTCGTAAAAAAAATTAAAAAATTTATAATTTTATGCAAAAAAAACCGAATATTCACCCATTTAAATAATTTTATATGATATATTTTGCAAAATTGAAATAAATTTGTTTAAATATAAACTGGACAAATGTTTAAAGGTGTTATATAATTAGTATAATTTATAAATTATTGTTTTTAAACCTCTGTATATACCAAAACAAGACATAAATAAAAACACAAAAGAGGAATTTAAAATGAACTACAGGAATAAAACTGCGGCAATATATACAATATTACATTTGCTGGTTGATTTTTCAACCATTTTTCTTGCAAGCAAAGTCATATTGGGTCCAAGATGTACAATAGCAAACCGTGGCAATGTTATTATTATATATAATTTAGTTGCATTTGCAGGGCAGCTTCCCATAGGAATATTATCTGATGCAATAAATAAAAATCGTTTACTTACTGCCTTAAGCTGTGCCCTTATATGTATTTCATATTTACTGTCACCGTTTTTCAGGTTGACTTCTTTAATTATCACCGCTTTGGGAAATGCCATATTTCATGTTGGCGCAGGCTCGGACATTCTTCAAATGAGTATGCCCCATGCAGGTCTTTCGGGGCTTTTTGTAAGCAGCGGTGCAATCGGGGTATATCTTGCCTACAATGCCAAAGGAACCTTGATGTCCTTTTTATGCCCGATTATAATGTTTTTTGCCTGCATTTTTCTTTTTTTAACGCGAACTTTTTTCACACCTCAGAAAGATGAATTTAAAATTCGCTACGAGAAACCAAATATATTAATTTTTTCAGCTGTTTTTTGCTTTATGCTTACAATAGTTATCCGTTCATTCCTGGGTATGATAATGAATTTCACATGGAAAACTGTTCCCCTTCTGTCGGCTTTATTTATATTGGCAGTTGCCTTTGGAAAAGCCATAGGTGGCTTTGTCTGCGATAGATTAGGGTACATAAAAACCGCGACACTATCTTTGTTATTATCATTTTTATTGTTTTATTTTTCTTTTTCCATACCCCTCGCCGGAATTTTCGCAGTGTTATTTTTTAATATGACCATGCCACTGACACTTACAGCTATTGCAAGAGTTTGTAATAGAAAATATGGCTTTGCTTTCGGCTTAACCACATTTGCTCTTGCACTTGGCTTTATACCTGTAGTTTTTGGTGCAGGAAAACTTTTTAGTGTTCCGACTCTTTTGTGCTCTGTCCTGCTGTCGCTAATTCTCTTTATCCTCGGCTGTGCTTTTGCAGAAATGCCAAAGAAAGGTGAGCGATAATGTGGATTATAAACATTCTTCTACTAAACCTTGCCATAGTTTTCATAACCGAGCTTCCAATTTGTTTTTTAATGGGTGCAAAAACGAAATGCAAACTTATTACGTCTGCACTTATTAATTTTATAACAAATCCGGCAGCAGTTATGTGCGGTCTGGCTTTGGCACTGTTTTTACCAGAATTTCAAAATACGGGAATATTTTTAATAGAATTTTTTGTGGTTTTTATTGAAGGTTTCATGTTTTCCCGCTTTAAAACCTTTGAAACAAAAAATCCGTACTTAATTTCACTTTTGCTGAATTTTATTTCTTACACAGCAGGTGAGATTACAAATATATTTTTATAAAGGAAGTGCAACAAATGAAAAAAACAATTTTAGTATTGGGACTTGTGCTATTGGTGATTTTTAGCGCCACTGCAACTTGTATGGCAGATGCAATGAGTTTTGACGTTAAATCTGCAGACTATTATGTGTATGTAGCAACACCGGATGGCGGACTTAATATGCGCTATGGTCCATCTGTAGATTATGCCAAAGTTATGGAAGGCAGAATTCCTGACGGCGTAAAACTTCACATAGTTTCTGAATCAGGCAATTGGGGCTATACCTCATATAATGGTTATGAAGGCTGGGTGGCACTCAAACAAACAACTACTACCCCGCCGGCACCGCCTGCTACTGCTCAGCCAACATTAAGTCCAACCGTGGCACCGAAGGAAACGCAATCTCCCGAAAGCACCCCTGCTCCAACTGCCGGAATTTTACAAACCACATCTGATACGGATAATGGGCAGATTGCACGTGCAGCATTGACAAATCAGGTTCTGCTTATTGCTATTATTGTACTTTTTATAATTATTATTTCACTTCTTGCGATAATACTTATAAATATAAAATCAAGAAAACAATGATTAAAAGGAGTTGCGTTGCAACTCCTTTTAATGTTTAAAATTTTCATTTTCAGAGAGCATATTCTCAATGAATATTCCATATCCTCTTGTGGGGTCATTTACAAAAACATGAGTTACTGCTCCGATAAGTTTACCGTTTTGAAGAATAGGTGAACCGCTCATTCCCTGTACTATTCCACCCGTCTGAGATAAAAGCTCAGGGTCTGTAATTTTTACAACCATATTTTTTCCATCACTTCCGCCAAAGGGATTTATTTTTTCTATTTCTATACTATATTCCTTTACATCCTCTTTTGAAACATTGGTAAATATAGTTGCCGCTCCCACCATGACATCTTTTGCCATTCCTATTTCCACAACTTTTCCGCCTTTTGGTCTCTCAGTAAATGTGCCATAAATTCCGCTGTTGGTATTTTTGTAAATTTCGCCCATTTCTGTTCCGTTAATTGTTCCTTTGAGGTCTCCCGGAGCGCCTGCCGCTCCCTTTATAACCGAAACTATCCTGCTCCCCCACACTTCACCTTCTTTAACTTTTATGAGCTTTTTGGTATCAACATCAGAAATTCCGTGACCGAGTGCCCCAAAGCTACCGTCGCTTAAAGTGTAAGTTAAAGTTCCAATACCTGCCGCACTGTCACGCACCCAAAGTCCTAATTTGTACTCTCCCAAATCGTCGTAAAACACAGGTCTGATATTTTTTTCCATCACCTTGTCGCCGCGTATTACTTCGAGTGCTATCTCACTTCCGCAACTGCCTTGAATTTCTTTGCAAAATTCATTTACATTGCCAATCTCCCTGCCGTTGATTTTTGTTATTCTGTCACCCTTATCAATGCCTGCAATTTTTCCGGGACAAATCTTGCCTTCTCCCGACATAATATCGCTTTTTCCAACAACCAGAAGTCCGTCAAGATAGAGCTTCAGCCCTATAGAAGAGCCGCCCACAACAGCCTGACTGACTGCGGATATTTTCTTTTCGCCGCCCGTAGGGGAAGCAAAAAACAAAGAAAAAA
This sequence comes from Clostridia bacterium, assembly GCA_045656005.1. Lineage (GTDB taxonomy): Bacteria > Bacillota > Clostridia > UMGS1883 > UMGS1540 > JAZNQN01. The sequence goes on along the minus strand of JAZOQG010000070.1, from coordinate 62,538 downwards.
CTGCCAAAATCGAAACAAGGCCTTTGAACACTTTTTTCATAGGCTCACGCTCCTCCCCTTTTATTCTTTCCGAGATGGAGCGTGATATGCTTGTTTTTATTTGTAATCATCAAGCGATTTAAACTCAAAACCCATTTTGCGGGCATAGAGAATAATATCTTCCATGGCATCTGCATTGTCCTTTGAAACCGCATGAAGAAGTATTACAGCACCGTCGTGCAAACATTTTTTAACTTCCTCAAAAGCATAATCTTTGCCTTTTTGGTTATTTGTTTCCCAGTCCTTATACGCAAAGCTCCAGAAAACGTTCGTATATCCCAAATTTTTTGTAACTGCAAGTGATTTTTCGCTGTATTCACCCATTGGCGGACGAAGATATTTCATGTTAAAACCATATTTTTTAAAAAATTTATTATTAAGAGTTGAAACCTCTTTCTCTATTTCATCTGCACTTTTTTGAGGAAGAGAAGGATGGTTTTGGGTGTGATTTCCCACAATATGCCCTTCGCTTACCATTTTGTCAACTAAATCACCGCATTTATCAAAATAATCTCCCGTTATAAAAAAAGCGGCAGGAACAGAATGTTTTTTAAGTATTTCAAGTATTGGCTCGGTAAAGCCGTTTTCATAACCTTCATCAAACGTGAGATATAAACTTTTTTCTCCTTCTGTTCCAAGATATATGCACTCAAAGTCTGCCATTGCCTTTTGTTGCTCTTTTGTAAATTCAGGACGTCCTCCTTTTATTTTCCTAAAGCCCCAGCCTTCCTTTTTATCCGATAAATTACTTGTGCTAACCTCCATATTGTTTTTTAAAGGAGGCATAACTCCTTTTTCCTGACATCCGCATAATAAAAAAACAATGCAAAAAATAAAAATCAGCTTTTTCATAAAATTCTCCAAAGATTTTTTGTTTCATTATATGATAGCCGATTTCTTATTATTCTTAGATATTACACCATTTTCCGTGACCGGGACAGATAAGATATTCTTTAAACATATTCATAAATTCATTTCTGCACACAAGTGCTTTCTTTGAATCTACATTAACGCTCTTTGTAAGATAGGGAGCAAACTCATTAAATTTTGCCTGCTCTTCGGAGTAACCTGCCGCATTTACATAAATGTCACCTGAAAATACAATTTTTTCATTTTCCCATACGAGCATGCTTTCGCCTGGTACATGACCGCCGTTACCCTCATATATTTCAAAATTTTCTCCGCAAAAATCAAGTGTTCCTGATTTTTCAATATTTTCGCCGTTTCCTTCCGATACTACAATAAGTTTTCCCAAGTCGGGAGTTTTGTAACCGCTTATAATTTTGGTAAGATTTCCATAAGCCTCATGATGCTCGCACCTTTGACGATAATTTTTTTCACCCTTTTCCTCAAGCATAAAATTTACATAAGTTTTTTGACTTACATAAACTTTTTCAAATAAATGCCAAAGTCCTGCATGGTCCATGTCGCAATGGGTTAAAAAAAGATATTTTCTGCTTTTTTCAAAATTATTTAAAAGTCCTTTAAAAATTTCAAGCATTTCATTTTCAAAGCATGCAAATCCGCAATCAACAAACAAAATTTCTCCTGCGCCTTCAATTATACAGGTGTTACCTCCGCACGGCGGTTCGATTAGATGAAGTTTAAAATCCCCGACATCTTTTGAATATACCTTTGCACCAAAATTTTTGCCTTTATGAAAAGAAACAAACTCAGCAAATTTTTTAATACACTCAAATGTTTTTAAAGGGTTTTCACCATCTTCTTCAAGACGTTGCATTATTTTATTTGAGTTTACAATAATTTCATTTGCTTCATTTTGACAAAGTTCCAGTATTTTCCGCATTTCATGGGCAAAACCTATATAAAACACCGTGTTGTCAAGATTTTTTTCAGTAACATCATTTTTTAAAACCTTTATATCACACACTGATGAAAGCTCATTTAAGAAACTTACTGTTTCGCCAACATTTTCAATAAGTACACCCACTTTTAAATCGAAAACATCGCTTTTTCCTTCTCTTGCACTGATGTACGAAATGTTTACCTTGTATTTATCAAAAATTTCAAAAGGCTTTGTAAGCTCTTTTGTTTCTTCGCGCATTTTAAGCATCAAAAGCATGGTTTTAGGAGCGGATGATGCATTTAAGTATCCTGATTCATATAGTTTTTTTGCAATTTCATCAATCTTTTCCTCATCTGAATAAACGTCTATGAAAAGTGTGTGGGCATCAATGCCCTTGTTATAGCTCACCCTTTTTATAGCCCCGCCCATTTCAACTATAATATTACATGCTTTTAAAAATGCTCCTGCTTTGTCAGGCATCCTTGTTATAAATGTTTTTAAAATTTTTCTCACCCCGCAAAATAATATATATTTATTATTATACAAAGTGGAAAATTTATGCATATCAAAAAATGAGAGCATCCGCTCTCATTATTCATTGCTTGCTTTTATAAAATTTCTTATAATATTTTTAAGATATCTGCTTTTTTCTTTGTCACAAAGATTTATAAGATTTAATATTTCTTCATCAACCTCTGTGTTTGTTTTTCCAAAAAGAATATAATCTGTTGTAAGCATTAATTCCTTTGACAACTTACAAAGAGTTTCAACACTCATGCCTTTAGCACCATTTTCAATATCGGAACAAAATTTTGATGATACATTCAGTCGTTCTGCCAATTCTTCTCTCGTATACCCTAAAAGTTCTCTTTGTTTTCTAATTCTCATGCCTATTTCAATATTCGCCATATAATCACATCCTTATTGATTATTCTACACTTTTATACTTTATATTCAAATAAACTTTTAGGGTGATATAAATACAACTGCAGGCGTTGACATTTATTAACTTTTAGTGTATAATTAAACTACTTTTGGAAAAACTATATGCGGGAGTGAAGAATATGAAGAAATTTTTTAGTTTAATATGTGCATTTTTAATGTGGATTAATATGGTTAACGTTTCAGCAGATACACCTTACAGTGTGTGGCTTTCTGCCCCGAAATATGCAGAAATTGGCGAGGAATTTGAAATTGATATAATGATTAACACAAGTGGTAACAAAATTTGCGGAGTTGAATTTTATTTAACTTATGACCCCGAATTATATGAATTTGTAAAATCTAAACCCGTAAATGCCCCGCAGGATACAATACTTGATTTTGCGATTTATCAAGAAGCAGAAGGAATTCTTTGGTGTTGTTCAACAGATGATATGAAATCTTATGATAATGTAATATGGGCAACGGTTAAATTCAGAGTTATTGGAAGCGGAATTAAAAAAACAAGTTTTGCCTGTGTTCCAATTGAAAACAACGGTTTCATTGATGAAACTTTTAATTTAATAGAAAATGAAAATGTTTTTTACGGCAACGCAGACATGTATTGCAATTGCAGGTACACCTCAGCAAGTGCAACACTTACTGTTAAAGATAAAACCTCTAAAGTTTATATTACTCCTCCGCAGGAGTATGTGGGCAAAAAAATCATTCTTTATGCTCACCATGAAAATAAACTGGCTGATATAGGAATTTGGACATATTCGGGCGAGCCAATAACCTTTATCTCAGATGTACAGTATAATAAAATTGTGATTCTGACCGACATTGATATACAAAACACCCTATCTGTCATGCATGCAGAAGTAATTGAATAAAACAAAGGGAGTGTAAAAAAACAATCAAATATAAAACCATTCGCCCACAGCGAATGGTTTCATTAATTAAATTAAAATAAATATCATATTTGTTTTTTGCGTTGTGTGCATTTTATCGATGCCGATATTTTATTGGCCCATTTTGCTTAAATCCTGTATAACATATCCGTCAGGCACTTTGAACATCTCATCAGGAATTTTTGTTGAAATCTGTACAACCTGAATAAGCTCTTCTCCGCCATCTGCTTTAATTACTTTTACATAGCGGAGTGTCGTATCATCATAATAGTATTTTGCAACTGTGCCGTCTGCATTTTTAAATTCTTCAAAGCCAAATTTTTCTCCCAGAAGTTCTTCTTCACCTGTATTCTGGAGTGCACTTTGTGCCTCAGCAGAAGTTTTAACACTTATAAAATCGGTAAATCCTTCTTTCATGGACATTGCAACGGGAGAAGTTAAAATTGCCTTGCTGTCATGAATTACATAGTAGAGCATATCTCCGTCAATAATCTTTACTTCGTTGCCGATTTTTTCGGAGGCTTTGTCTCCTTTTACGGCAATTTCAACCTTTGTTGTAACACCGTCAATTACAGAGTTTTGTACTATGTAATAAGAACCGCCCTCTACATATTTTGATAAAAACTCACTTGTATAATCTCCAAGCACAGTTTCCTCTGTGACAATAGGCTCATCAACCTTTGGCTCAACCTTTTCAAACTCACCTTTTTTCGCGGTTTCTGAAATTTCTGAACCTGGCTCTTTCGAGTCTTTACCCTCATCTACTGCCTTTTTACCACAGCCCGATACCACAAAAAGCATCGCCAAAAGAAGTATAAAAATCTTTTTCATTTTTTCCACTCTCCTTATTCTTTCTGATTTTATTTTATCATAAATCAACTTTTATTGCAAGATATATGTTTTTTACTTTAATGCAAAATTTCTTCCTGGTTTTTCGTATATAAGCCCGTTTATCTGCATAGTTGTCAGAAGTACATTAAGTTTTGAAGTTTCAAAACCTGTTTCCTCAATGAGCTGTTCAAAATTCATATCTCTCTTTTCAAGGAGTTTGCATATAAATTTTTCATCTTTGTCATCACCCATATCAAACTGCTCTTTAATATCAGAAATTTTAATTTCCTCTTTTTCCTGCTGTGCTTTATATTCCTCAAAATAATCATCAATTTCAAAAAGGTGAGGATATTTTGGAAGATATTCCGAAAGTATTGTTTCAGCACCAAGAATAGGTGTAACCCCTTCGCTTATAAGTTTGTTGCACCCTGCCGCCGTACGTGATGTTATATTACCCGGCAAAGAAAAAACATCTCTGTTTTGCTCTTTCGCATGCCTTGCAGTTATAAGTGCTCCGCTTTTAAGTCCTGCTTCTATCACCGCAACACCAACAGACAAACCGCTCATTATTCTGTTTCTCTTATGAAAATTATGCGGAAAAATATTGTAGTCCAGCGGAAATTCACTTATAATAAGTCCCTCTTCCGCTATTTTTCTTCTTACCGCTCCATTTCCTGCAGGATAATCCACATTTATTCCGCACGCAGCAACTCCTATTGTTTTTCCATCTGCTTTCATAGTTCCCTGATGTGCCGCACTGTCTATTCCTATTGCAAGTCCGCTTACAATAACCATTGCGCACTCTGCAAGCTGAGACGAAATCTGCATTGCGGCAGTTAGTCCATATGGCGAACATTCCCTTGAACCCACTATGCAAAAACAAAGCTCTCTTTTTAAAAGGGATATGTCACCTTTTGCATACAAAAGTATAGGCGGGTCATAGATATTTAAAAGATTTTTAGGATATATTTCGTCCTCTATGCATACAAATGAAATGCCTAGTTTTTGTGCTCTCTTATACTCTGCTTCTGACTTTTTAAGTTTTTTGTCAAGTAGCTTTTCCATGTGTTTCGGAAGCACAAATTCACACTCTTCAAAATCCTCTTTTTCCGCTTCATATACTCCTTTGGCACCGCCAAAATATTCTACAATCCTTGCCGCAAAATCCGCAGGAAAATTCATTAAATTAAGCCAGATGTAATAAATATATTTGTCCATGTTAGTTTAAATCCCCTTCGCCTAAATAAAGCGGAAGTCCTCCGTTGCAAATAAAAAGTTTATATTTTGTTGCATCCATAGCGGTAAATGGTGTTGGTATCATAGAATTGCTTTCTTTGAGTGTTCTCACCTTAATGTCAAGCATATTTTTATCGTTATCATAAAATGCAAGCATTATTCTCTGCCCCTCCAGGGCACAATGGCTTATTTTTACCGTGTCACCTTCTGCTTTGTGCTCCATATAAAACTTCATTTTGTCTGCAGTAGGCTTTCCTACGCTCACACTAAATGAATGTGACTTTTCATTTTTAAACACTTCCTTTATCAGGGTAGGAACAGGCTCGAGCACTTTCTTTTCAAACCCTACAGGACGTCCTTCTTCGTCAAAATACGAAAAATAAACATCTAAGTCCTCATCTGAATAATATTCAACTGTAGCCACATTTTTTTCTACTTTAAACGTGTAAAATGTGTTATCCTTGTAGTAAGTGTTTTCAATCTGACTTAAATCTTCACTAGACCATGTTGCATATTCAAAAAAGCCATCATTTTTATATGCTACAACTGTGTTTGCAGAACCATAAAGCTGCGCTACATTTTCCCAATATTCTGTGTCATCACCACTTGTTTTTAAAATAGCGTCCCGCAGTTTTAACCGATCCGTTTTTTCATAACCGGTAAATTCACATGTTCCGTCACTTTTAAGGCCCACAGTAAATCTATCCCCCGCGACAACATCTTTTATATTTGTCCAATTACCAATTTCACACTCTGCTGCATTTCCTGTTGTTGAACCACCTGCTGCAACGCATGTTCCGTCGTTTTTAAGACCTACAATATGATTGAGGCCTCCGTATAACCTTTCAATCCCCTCCATTTTCTGAAAAGGATATCTCTTTGAATTCTCTTCTATTACTTCTACGTCAACATCCCCATTTTCCGTCAAATAAGCAATATAGAAATTTCCGCATGTAACATCAACAACATTATCTTTTTTGATTATATATTCCTTTTCGGGTTCAAGAGAACTTTTTTTGTAATAACAAATCATTCTTTTATCCCATCTGAGTGCAGCTGCTATTTTTTGACTTTGGCTACATACAGTAGGTGCAACCTTTAAAACTCCCATCCAGTCATCAAGCCATGCATCATTTTCTATACTTGAAACAGTATTACCTTCGTTATCTACACCGATAAAAACATCATTCTCGCCAAATCCCATATCTGCAGACAATTGTTTTATGCCCGCGAATAAAGATAAATCTTTTTTTCCAATGCTCTTAACTTTTCCATCAGGCAAAACAAATGCAACTGTATTATATGCTACAACAACCTGCGGTTCTTTTATATAAACCTTTTCCAAAGGTTCCATTTCCAAATCAAACTGAGAAATCTGGTCAATAAATTTCGAATGTTCTTCCGGTTCCGCGGAAAATTTCCCAATTACTGAAGCATCATTGTCAGCAGAAAGGCAGATTGCATACAAATTACTGGTTGCTTCTCTTTTTATTGCTATGGTTTTTAATTTTATTTTACTCTCTCCATCTCCGAAATTTTCTTCTTTTACAAATTCATTATTATCCACAACAATGCTTCCGTCGTTTTTTATAGCAATTACAATTCCGCTATCTCTTGAATCAGGGAAAATAATTATGTCTTTTATATTATTCCAGTCACGTTCATTCCAATAATCTTCAAATTTTTTATCACCGTTAACAGATACAGGATCTCCAGCATAAAAAAATTTACCATCTGCATCTTTTAAAACTGTAAGGTCCGCCCCGGCATAAATATCAGTAATATTATTGAATTTATCAAGTTCTGTTTTACTGCCTTCTCCTGCACCTACACAAGTTCCGTCTTCTTTTTTTATACCAACAACGTGACCAATTCCGCATGCTATTTTTTTAATGTGACTCCAGTTCTCAGTATTTATCTTTCCTTCATTATCATTTCCTAATACAAATACTTCACCGTCTTCGCTAAGAGCAGCAAGAAAATTATCTCCTGCAGAAATCTGCACTATTTCCTCAAGTTCTGACGCGTCAAATTCCAAATAGTCACTCCCGCTTTGATACTTTCCTGCTACCACAACAGTTCCATCTCTGCGAAGGCCTGCCGAAAAATATTTACCTGCAGCAATCCCTACAACATCAGACCAGTTAAACACAAGGCTCTGCCCATATGTATTATCACCTGCCGCAAAAACTCGCCCATACCGATTAAGTCCCAGTACATGTCCGTAACCCGAAACAACTGTAGGCTCTGCTATAATCTGCTGTGCTGACACAGGTGTGAACAGGATCAGATTTAAAACCAATATTAAACTCATAAAAACAGCTGTTTTTTTCATAAAACCTCCAAAATCTCAAATATCGGCAACACAAAGGGATGTGCTGCCGATATTAAAAGCAAAACTTTATCTGTAACCGTAATAATCGTATTTATAATATTTATATCCTCTTGACTGCCTTGTAACGTTATTCATTACAACACCCAAAATATTTGCACCTGCATTTACAAGATTTGTTTTTGATGCTTCAACATCAGAATATGTAACCTTACCCGATGAAACAACCAAAATTGTAGCATCTGCCATTCTTGATATAATACCTGCATCGGCAAGTGCAACGGCAGGAGGTGAATCAAATATAATAAGGTCAAACATCTCACGAAGTCTTGATACAGTTTCTTCGAGTTTTTTTGATGAAAGAAGCTCAGCAGGATTTAACGGAGTTGTTCCGCAGGTTATTACGGATAAATTCTCAACTCCGGTAGGCAAAATAATCTCTTCAATACTGTTTTTCTCAAGAAACAACGATGTAAGCCCCTTGTCTTTTGCGTCAATGGACAATATTTTGTGAACCACAGGTCTTCTTAAATCAAGGTCCATTATTAGCGTTTTTGTACCGCCAATAGCAAAAATCTTACCAAGATTTACTACCGTTGTGGATTTACCTTCACCAAGCACTGAACTTGTTATGAGCACAGTTTTTATGGGGTTTAATGAATTAGAAAATTCAATGTTGGTACGAAGAACCCTGTAAGCCTCAGCAATTGGCGAATCCGTTGGGAAATTCACATATTTTCTTTCATGATTATTGTTCTTTTTAATCATAACAAACTCACTTATTCCCTTTTTCCTTTATTTTTTCAAAATCTTCATAAATATCATATCTGGGAATCATTCCAAGAATAGGAATATCAAATCTTTCACTATAATCCTCAGGACCTTTTACCTTGTTGTCAAAAATTTCATAAAGCAAAATTATAATAAGTGTAACAAATATAGCGGCAACAAGTGCAAGAATATAATAAACATAAATTCTACCCTTTACCGGAACGGTTGGAACATCCGCAAAATCTATAACTCTTATGTTATTTTTGCTGATTATGTCATGTACTTCATCAATCATTACCCTTGTAATCTCATTAACTACTGTTGCTGCATTATAAGGGTCCGCATCCTTTACTGATATTTCAAAAATTCTTGTATCGGGATATTCTTTTACAGATACATTTGAAGGTTTAATATAAATATCAGGATATTTTGATTTAACTTTGTCAAGCACTCGGTTGCTTGTTGCAATAATCTTATAGTCTTTTGCTCTTTCTTCATTTACAATAAGCTCAGTATTTTCGTTTTTGTCTTCCTGAACTTCTTCTGTTACGTAAATTGTTGTTACCGCAACATAATGCTCCTGAAGAAAACCAAAACAATAGACTGTACAAGCAATAAGGCATGCTGAAAGCAATGCCACAAAAATGTACCATTTTTCAAAGAATAATTTTATTATTTTTTCTATGCCAAAAGATGACATTTCGTTATCCATTGTATCAACCCTTCAAAACATACTACAACTTATTTTATAATATCATATCATTTTAAATATGTCAACTTTAATTTGTAAGGTTTAGAAGAAGATTTTCAACCTCTTCTTTGGTAATTGCCGCAACACCGGAAAATGGGTATGTAAGCGCCTTTTTCAGCATTTCTGCAGCCTTTTCCTTTTCCTCTAATGCAACAAGTGTTTTTGCATAATTATAATATGGCATCGGGAACTGAGGATTTCTTGCAATTACCTCCTCTGCATACTTTCTGCTTTCTTCATAATTTCCAAGCATATAATAATTTTGTGCAAGATTATCGCATATAATATCACTTTGACTGTCATAATCATAACCCGCAAGATTTACCTCAAGTGCTTTCTGAAGGTCTTTTTTCTCCAAAAGCAAATATCCGTAATTCCCGTAAACAACAGTTGATTTATATTTTTCATATACCTCATCCATCATGGAAACCGCATCATCAATGCTTCCTTTTTTCCAGAGAAGCAGTGCAACATTTGTCTTGGCTCTTGCTATTACTCCCTCATCTTTCTGGAGTGCAAGGGCGGCATTATAAAGCCTCTCCGCCTCATCATACTTTCCCTCGCGCATGCACATATACCCATAATAAATTTTATGGTCAGGCTTCATTCTGCCAGTTTTGTATGCCTTCTCCAAAAGCGCAAACATCTTTTCATTGTCTTTCAGATAGTTAAATTTTGCCATAAGTATATAAATCTCAGGCAAATGTTTGCGGATATAATAAACAAGCATTATAATCACAGCTGCAAAACCGATAATAGGACCGCCTTTGGCAAATGCAATAAATGCGATTAATATGGGCAACAACAAATTTATCAGTGTTTTCATTGGTATTTACCTCTTATATGTTAACGGATATTTTTTCTGCTCCACCCATGTAAGGTCTCAAAGCTTCAGGAATTATAACGCTTCCGTCACCCTGCTGATAGTTTTCCATAATAGCCGCAACAGTTCTTCCAACTGCAACACCACTACCATTTAATGTATGAACGTACTGAGCTTTGCTCTTAATATCGTCTTTAAATCTTATGCCTGCTCTTCTTGCCTGGTAATCTTCAAAGTTACTGCATGAAGAAATTTCAACGTATCTTCCGTAGCTTGGCATCCAAACTTCAATGTCATATTTCATTGCAGGAGTAAAGCCTAAATCGCCTATGCATATTTTTACAACTCTGTAAGGAAGCCCAAGTCCTTTCAATACACTTTCAGCATCGTTTGTGAGCTTTTCAAGTTCCTCATAAGAATCCTCTGGTCTTGTGAATTTAACAAGCTCAACCTTGTTAAACTGATGCTGTCTGATAAGACCTCTTGTGTCTCTTCCTGCAGAGCCTGCTTCTGCCCTAAAGCATGCGGAATATGCAGCGTGCTTTATTGGAAGCTTTGCTCCGTCTATAATGCTTTCTCTGTATAAGTTTGTTACAGGAACTTCTGCTGTCGGAATAAGAAAGTAATCTGTATCCACAACCTTAAATGCATCTTCTTCGAATTTAGGAAGCTGTCCTGTTCCGACCATGCTGTTTCTGTGTACCATGTATGGAGGAAGAATTTCAGTATATCCGTTTTCAAGTGTGTGTTTATCAAGGAAATAGCTTATAACTGCTCTTTCAAGTCTTGCACCAAGACCTTTATAAACTGTAAATCTTGCACCCGTAATTTTTCCTGCCATTGCAAAATCAAGTATGTCAAGTTTTTCGCCAAGTTCCCAGTGAGGCTTCGCTTCAAAAGGAAATTCTGTAGGCTCACCAAATCTTCTTATTTCAACGTTGTCCTCGTCGGTATCACCATCAGGAACTGTATCGTTAGGAATATTAGGAATTGTAAGGAGCATTTTGTAAAGAGCATCCTCGGCTTCTCTTACCTCTACATCAAATGCTTTTATTTCATCGGAAAGCTTTTTCATTTCTGCAAAAACTTCAGTAGTATCCTTGCCTTCCTTTTTAAGCACGGGTATTTGTTTTGTAACTTCATTTTGTTTTGCCTTAAGAGATTCAACCTTGAATAAAAGCTCTCTGCGATTCTCATCAAGAGCTATAACCGCATCAATGTCAACGTTCTCTTTTCTGCGTGCCAGAGCTTTCTTTACACGCTCTGTTTCTGTTCTGATTACCTTAATGTCTAACATTTAAAATCTCTCCTTTGTGGATTTAGTATAATCTGACTTTCAAACTGCTGTAAAGCTTACTTCCGTTCTCCGTTAAAGCAGTTATGTCTATAAGCTCAAAAACTGTTCTTGCTTTTGAATAGTTTTTGTTATAGTATAAATCTTGCGCTTCTGAAAGCATGTCCATATTTTTCATAACTGTTTCATTCTGAAGAAGTTTTTCTTGAAATTCTGATTTTTCTTTTTGAAAATCTCCGCTTTGTTTTTTAAGCTCATTATTTTCTTTTTCCAGGGATTCATTTTTCTCAGTTAAAACCAAAACCGATTCCTGCGCACCCTGAAAAAGTTTGCTTTTTTCATACTGTGCATCTTTGTATCTCATGCCCGTAAATGAGGAAAACAAAATCAGTATAAAAGCAACTGAAAAAAGTATGATAGTGTATATTAAAAAATACCCGCCTTTTTTCTTCATTTTTGGTTCACCCTCTCTTTGTGCCTTAAAACGCCTTCTATGACATTTTTTGCTTCAAACGTAAAATCATATTGCCACAAACCCAAAAATCGGTTTGAGGCATCTTTTTATCCCTTGATTTTTTTGCCAATTATTTCCAAAAGTCTCTCAAGGTCGGTATCGCCGTAATACTCGATTTCAATTTTACCTCTTTTTCCGCCATACTTTATTTTTACCTTTGTTCCAAGGTCAGCAGAAAGTTTTTTCTCTATATCAAGTATTTCAGGAATTTCTTCTTTAGGCATAGGAGGAGTTAATTTTGTTTTTTTAGTTTTTCCTACTTCCTTCTCAATATCACGCACAGACATCTGCTCTCTGATTATTTTTTCTGCAAGCTCCTGTCTGCCGGTTTCGCTGTCAACAGATAGCAAAGCTCTTGCGTGACCGCTTGATATAACTCCTTTTCTTACCATGTCAACAAGATTTTCAGAAAGGGATAAAAGTCTTATGGTATTTGCAACCGCAGAACGGCTTTTACCCACTTTTTCTCCAACCTGCTCCTGAGTAAGATTGAAATTATCTATAAGATACTGATATCCTTCTGCTTCTTCTATCGGATTTAAATTTTCCCTTTGCAGGTTTTCTATAAGCGCAACTTCTGCCGCCTTTTGGCTTTCATAGCTTCTTACTATTGCAGGAATCGTTGCAAGTCCGCAAAGCTTTGCGGCTCTCCATCTTCTTTCACCTGCTATTATTTTATAGAACCCGCTATTTTCTTTTGTTACTATAATTGGCTGAATAACACCATGTTTACTTATTGAATCACTAAGCGCCTGAAGCTGCTCTTCGTCAAAAGTTTTTCTTGGCTGCTCACTGTTAGGCTCAATAAGACTTATTCTTATTTCTTTAAGTTCTTCTGTTTCTTCAGCCAGAGGCTCGCCAGCACTAAAAAGTGCATCAAGCCCTTTTCCAAGTCCGCCTTTAACTGCCATCAGCTTTCGCTCCTTTCAACCAGTTCTTCCGCAAGGTCTATATAGCTTTCAGAGCCTCTGGAGGCAGGGTCATAAACTATTATAGGCTGACCAAATCCGGGTGCCTCGCTAAGCCTTACGTTTCTTGGGATTATCGTTTTATAAACCTTATCAGGAAAATATTTTTTAACTTCGTCAACAACCTGAATTGCAAGATTTGTTCTTGAATCAAACATGGTTAAAAGAACGCCTTCTATTTCAATCTTAGGATTTAATACTTGCTTTACTCTTTTTATTGTTCCCGTTAAACTGCTGAGTCCCTCAAGTGCATAGTATTCACACTGAATAGGAACGAGCACGGAGTCGCAGGCAGTAAATGCATTTAATGTTACAAGACCTAAAGATGGCGGACAATCCATTATAATGTAATCAAACTCTTCTCTTGTCTGCTCCGTTGCAGATTTAAGCTGATATTCTCTGCCCATTACAGTAACAAGTTCTACTTCCGCTCCTGAAAGCGCAGGACTCGAAGGACATATGTAAAGATTTTTGTAATCCGTCTCCTTCATTATCTCTTCAATGGATGCAGAATTTATAAGAACATCATATATTGACTTTTCAATTTCCTTTGTGTCAATACCAAGTCCGCTTGTAGCATTTCCCTGTGGGTCTATATCTATAATCAAAACTTTTTTGCCCATTTTTGCGAGGCATGCTGACAGATTTACTGCTGTTGTGGTTTTTCCCACACCGCCTTTTTGATTTGCAACAGCAATCACTTTTGACATAAGGAACCTCCTTTGTAGTTTTAATTCATTAGCACATAAATATATTATAACACAAAATTGTTTCACATGAAACACTTTTTTAAAAATAATTTTAAAAAATTTTTCTGTTTCACGTGAAACACATATTATTTTGCTATTCTTATTACGTATTCGTAAAATTTTTCATGCTCAGTCTTTCGGGATTTTGTCTTGACTCCGGCTTCCTCAATAAGTTTTAATGCTTTATTTAAAGTGTTAAAAATTATTCTGTTGTCAACTGATGCATGCTTCTTTTGACCCTTTTGACAAGGAATTTTAATTTTTGGAACCTCAGTCTGAACAAGCCCGTCTGTAAACCTGTAAAAATCCTTAGCAGACATTCCTATTTCAATGGCTTTCTTAAGAGCCTCCATCCTTTTGCCTTCATCGGGTATCTTAAGAAGTGCAAACGCATGCTCTTCTGTAAGACTATTTTCAATAATAATATTCTTAATTGCCAATGACAGCCTGCTGAGTTTCAGCATCTTAGATATTCTGCTTTCACTCACACCTGTACTTTTAGAAACCTCTTCCCGTGAAATCATGTGCTCAAAAATAAGATTGTAAAAAGCATTTGCCTCTTCAAAAAAATTAATATTTTTTCGTTGTAAATTTTCGGAAAGCGCAAGCATAGCACAATCATCATCTGAGACAGAAAATAAAATGGCATTAATATTTTCAAAACCTGCCATTTCTGCAGCACGAAGCCGCCTTTCTCCTGATATAAGCTCGTATGTACCCGGCTTTAACCGCCTTACAGAAATTGGCTGAAGGAGCCCTAATTTCTTAATGGAATCGGCAAGCTCTGATACGGAAGTTACATCAAAAAACTTTCTCGGTCTGTATGGGTTTGGCTTAATTGCATTTATCGGAATGTTTATTACTTTATCGGAGTTATCGTGTGTATCAAACATAAGCAAAACTCCTTTCGGAAAAATATTCCTTCAAATGCTATAATACCACGATATATCTGTCATGTAAAGAAAAACAATTCGTCAAATTATCGGTTCTTTAGACGGTTTTCCTGCATTTCTTGGAAAACGTGATGGGGTTTTACATATTTTTTCAATAACTACGACACGATGTTCCAAACCCTGCCAAAAAACTTCTTCTGTTTTTATTACTTTTCCACCTAAAATTTTCAGAGCTTTTTCCGAATTTTCGACCTCGGTCTCCGCATCACGACCTTTAAGTGCAAGAAAACACCCGCCAACCTTTACAAAAGGCAGACAATACTCACAAAGAACGGGCAAATTAGCCACAGCACGTGATGTTGCGACATCAAATTTTTCTCTGAAGGCTTTATCTTTGCCGCCATCTTCCGCTCGCATATGATAAGCATTGGCATCAGAAAGAGAAAGTTCTGAAATAACATTATTTAAAAAATTTACTCTTTTTCCAAGAGAATCTAGAAGTGTAAGTTTTATGTCATTTCTTACAATTTTCAACGGTATTCCCGGAAATCCTGCCCCAGTTCCGACATCAATAACGCTGCTTCCTCCGGGTATCAGGTTCTGGCATGAAATACTGTCAACAAAATGCTTTATATTTATTTCGTCTGTTTCTGTGATAGCAGTAAGATTAAAAAGTTTATTTGTTTCAACAAGCATTTCTTCGTATTTTTGGAATTTTGCTGCAATATTCTCATCAGGGGTAACACCAAAAAAAGTAAGTCCTTCTTTCAGGTATGAATTCATGCCTTTTTCATCCTCTCAACATATACAAGCAAAACAGATATATCAGCAGGCGAAACACCTGAAATTCTTGATGCCTGACCAATATTTTCAGGCATAAACTTCGTAAGTTTCTGTCTGGCTTCAAGCCTTAATCCTTCAATGTTTGCATAATCAATATCCTTGGGGATTTTTCTGCTTTCGAGCTTTCTGAATTGCTCAACAATTATTTTTTGTCTTTTTATATAACCTGCATATTTAATTTTTACCTCTGCCTGAGTAAAAATATCCTCAGGTAAATCAGGTCTTGTAGTGTCAATTTCTTTTAAATCTTTAATACTTACCTGCGGTCTTCTCAAAAGGTCTGCAAGTCTTATACCTGTTGTAACTGCATCAGTACCATTTTTTGTAAGAATTTCGTTGAGTTTCTCACTTGGCGACACAGATGTTTTTTCAAGTCTCTCTATTTCATGATTTATAAGAGACATTTTTTCTTTAAATTTTTTATATCTTTCTTCACTTATAAGACCTATTTTATATCCTATTGGTGTAAGCCTTTCATCAGCATTATCCTCTCTTAAAAGAAGGCGATATTCGGAACGTGATGTCATCATTCTGTATGGCTCATTTGTTCCTTTTGTTACAAGGTCATCAATCAAAACGCCAATATATCCACCGTCACGTCCTATTACAACAGGTTCTTCTCCTTTTAAAGATAATGCTGCATTAATACCTGCAATAAGTCCCTGAGCAGCAGCTTCTTCATAACCTGATGTACCATTAAATTGTCCTGCACCGTAAAGCCCCTCAATTTCTTTAAACTCAAGAGACTGTTTAAGCTGAAGGGGATTTATGCAATCATATTCAATAGCATATGCAGTTCTCATCATTTTACAGTTTTCAAGGCCTTTTATTGAATGAAGCATCTGTATTTGCACTTCTTCAGGCATAGATGTTGAAAGTCCCTGAACATACATTTCGTCAGAATTTAAACCCATAGGCTCAATGAATATCTGATGTCTCGGTTTTTCGCTGAAACGAACAACCTTATCTTCAATAGATGGGCAATATCTTGCACCAACACCTTTTATTTGTCCGCTGAACATCGGTGCTCTGTGCAGGTTTGCTCTTATAATCTCATGTGTTTTTTCATTTGTATATGTCAGGTAGCAGGAAACTTTATTCTCTAGCTTTCTTTCTTCTTCAAAAGAAAATGGCAAAATTTCATCATCACCGCATTGCTCTTCCATTTGAGAAAAATCAACAGTTTTTCCGCTTATTCTCGGCGGTGTACCCGTTTTAAATCTTAAAATTTCAATCCCTTTTTCAGAAAGAGCTTTACTTAATGCCGTTGCGGCAAACATCCCGTCAGGACCTCCCTGATGGCTGTGCTCTCCAACTATTATCTTACCGCCTAAATACGTTCCCGAACAGATAATAACTTTCTTTGCTTTATAGATACCACCTGTTAAGGTTTTAACACCTTCTATTTTTCCGTCTTCAACTATTATATCTACAACTTCACCCTGCTTTACGTCAAGGTTATCGGTAAATTCTATAATTCTTTTAATTTCCTCGCGGTATGCCCATCTGTCCGCCTGTGCACGAAGCGCCCACACAGCAGGCCCTTTGCCCTTATTGAGAATTCGCGACTGAATAAGTGTGTTATCTGCGGCTTTGCCCATAATTCCGCCAAGAGCATCTATCTCACGAACTAGATGCCCCTTTGCACTTCCGCCTATATTGGGATTACATGCCATATTTCCAACGGCATCAAGGCTTAATGTAAAAAGAGCTGTTTTTGCACCAAGACGTGCCGAAGAGACCGCCGCCTCGCATCCTGCATGGCCGCCGCCTACAACTATTACTTCATATTCTTCACCGTAGTAATTCATTTCTACCTTCCTCTTATTTTCCCAGACAGAATTTACTGAAAATTCTGTCAATAATCTCATCAGTAACTGTCATTCCCGTTATTTCTCCAAGGCAATATGCGGCATTTTCCAAATCACCTGCCACCATATCAACCGGAAAATTATTTTCTAAAGTATTTATTGCACCATTGATATTTTCAAGAGCCCTTATTAAAGCCTCTTTTTGTCTTAAATTTGTTATAAGAACTTTTTCGTCAGAGAAAACATCGTCACCCGTTACAATTCTTATAATTTCTGATTTAAGCTCATCAAAACCTTCTTTTTCCTTTGCAGAAATATAAACTGTAGGTGCACTGTGCTTAAATTCCTTCATACATAAATCGGTTTTGTTTACTGCTATTATAAGCCTTTTACCTTCTGCACTTTCAAGTATTTTAAAGTCTTCGTCCGTTATATCACCGCTATCAAGTACCATAACGCAAACATCCGCCTTATTAAGATATTCCTTTGACTTGTCAATTCCTATTTTTTCAACAATACCTTCTGTTTCTCTTATTCCGGCAGTATCATAAAGTCTTACTGTAAAACCATTAATGTTCACGGCACATTCAAGCACATCACGGGTAGTTCCGGGCAAATCAGTTACAATAGCCCTGTTTTCGCCTGATAAAACATTCAGGATTGAAGATTTTCCGGTATTTGGTCTTCCGATAAGCGCAACAGAAATTCCTTCCTTTAAAAAAGTTCCTTTGTCAGCAGTTTTTATAAGATAACTTATTTTATCTCTTACTTCAGAAATCAGTGACAAAAACTCATTTTTCTTAACATAATCAATATCTTCTTCCGGATAATCTGCAATAACAAGCACTTGCGCAGTAATATCCAAAATTACATTTCTTATATCATTGATTTTTTTTGAAAGCACTCCGTCAACTCTGTTTACAGCTTCTGAAAGTTCTTCATTAGTTTTAGAATTTATTAAATCAATAACCGCCTCTGCCTGAGACAAATCCATTTTCCCGTTTAAAAATGCAATTTTTGTAAATTCACCGGGCAGGGCAGGACGAGCACCTGCACTTATAACTGTTTCAAGTATTTTTTCACTTACAAAATAACCGCCGTGGCAATGAATTTCAACAGTATCTTCACCCGTATAAGATGCGCCTTTTTTCATATAAACGCATAAAACTTTATCTATTAAATTTCCGTCTAAATCCCGGATACTGCCATATTCCATAAGATAAGGAGTAAAATCATTTACACTTTTTTTACCCTTGAAAATTTTAGAACAAATTTCCCTTGAATTTTCTCCGCTTACTCTTATTATTGCAACTCCACCAGTTCCTCTCGGTGTTGAAATTGCGGCAATAGTATCATTAAATATCATAATATTTTCACCTTACAATACTTAAAAAGCCATCCGATAAACGAACGGCTTTGTTTTTTAAAAATCGTCTCTTTTAAGTGCTACAACAACTCTTCTTGAAGGCTCGCTTCCGGTGCTGTATGTACTTATTTTTTCATTTTCCTGCAAAGCGGAATGAATAACTTTTCTTTCATAGGGATTCATAGGTTCAAGAGTAAAACTTCTTCTGTACTTAATAACCTTTTCTGCAGTCTTGTGAGCGAGTTTTATAAGAGCCTCTTCCCTTTTCTGCTTGTAATTTTCAGTATCAATTGAAACTTTAATATAATCATCAACCTTGCGGTTAACAACGAGATTTGTAAGATACTGAAGTGAAGAAAGTGTTTCTCCTCTTCTTCCTATTATTATTCCCATTCCGTCACCTGAAATGTTCATGTTGACTTTATCTTCTTCTGCAGAAGTGGTAATTTCAGCATTAAGACCAAGCTTTTCTACAATATTTTCAACAAAATCTTTTGCAATAGCCTCTGCATCCATTTCTCCGAAAGATACTTTAACCTCTGCATCTTTGCTTCCAATACCGAAAATACCTTTATTTCCTTCAGAAATTATTTCGATTTTTGCGTTTTCACGTGAAACACCAAGCTCGGAAAGTGCGGCATTTATTGCCTCATCAACCGTTTTTCCTTTTTTTATTATTTCTTTCATGCCAATTTTCTCCTTTATCCAGTTCGATAGATTCTACTTTTAAAATCTTATTCAAAACAAATGTCTGAACAATCTGAATTGCACTGCTTACAAACCAGTAAAATGATGCGGCAACAGGCATTGTAAAAGTAAAGAACAATGTCATAAGAGGCATAAATGTTGTCATCATTTTTGTGGATTGCTGTGCAGGGTTGTCCGAATTTGTATTTTGCTGTTTATTTTGTGTCATTTTACCCGTAAGATAAGTTGCACCCGTTGCTAAAAGCGGGAAAATCCAATCAAGTGACACAAGTGCAAAATTAGGAATTGATGTTAAATTAATACCCATAAACATAGAATTAAGTCCGCATTGCTCAACTGCCATCATAAGTTTCGCAACTGTTGGATTTTTAATTAAAGGGTCAATTTTCTGCATAATTTCAAGTGCATTTGTAGTATCAACTCCAAAAAGATAACGTCCAGGATCATAAATTACCCAGATAAGAGCAATAAGCACCGGAAACTGGATAAGCATAGGAAGACATCCTGCCATAGGACTTATCTTATATTTCTGATAAACCTTCATAGTTTCCTGGGCTGATTTTTCTTTATCGTTTTTATATTTTTCCTGAATTTCCGTAATAAGAGGCGAAACTGCCTGCATACGCATCATAGAACGTTGTTGTTTTATATTAAGCGGCAATAAAATAATCCTTACAATAACAGTAAAAAACAAAATTGCCAGACCGTAATTTCCAACTAAATCGTATATTACTTTTAAAAGACTTCCTAAAAGTCTTGCA
Source organism: Clostridia bacterium (assembly GCA_045656005.1). GTDB lineage: Bacteria > Bacillota > Clostridia > UMGS1883 > UMGS1540 > JAZNQN01. The sequence goes on along the minus strand of JAZOQG010000070.1, from coordinate 42,206 downwards.
ATAGAACCCATATTAATCTCCTTATTTTAAAGGGTCATACCCTCCCTTACAAAAAGGGTTACACCTTATTAATCTTTTAACAGATAAAAAACCGCCTTTTAAAACCCCGTACTTTTTAATTGCCTCATAAGCATACTCTGAGCATGTAGGCATAAATCTGCAACAGGGTTTTTTTATAGGTGATATTTTTTTTCTGTAAAATAAAATTAAATTAAGACAAATCTTCTTCAAGAAAAAAGACCGCACTTTCTCAAAAGATAATCCATATCTTTTCCTATTTCAGCATAAGTGGCACCTGCCGCTGCGGCTCTTGCTACAATTACAATATCATAACCCGTCAAAATTAAATCTTCCCGCAGTCGCCAGTTTTCCTTAATAAGTCTTCTCACTCTGTTTCTTATAACGGCATTTCCAACTTTTTTACTCACGGTAAGACCAAGGCGGTTTATATCATTAAGACGTTTATTTTTTCTATAGTAAAAAACTACTCTTTTAGATACCTGACAACCGCCCCGATAATATAAGCTTTTGAATTCTTTGTTAAGCTTAATGGCTTCCGTTTTCTTCATAGAATTACCTATTATGCAGAGAGAACTTTTCTGCCCTTTCTTCTTCTGGCTGCCAAAACTTTTCTACCGTTTTTGGTGCTCATTCTTTTTCTGAAACCATGTTCCATTTTTCTATGTCTTTTATTTGGCTGATATGTTCTTAACATATTTATTACACCTCCCTTTACTTTCTGATGACATAAACACTACTGTATTATATATAAAAATACCCGTTTTGTCAAACATTTTTTATTTTTTTTGAGAAATTTAATTTTTTGCCTTTTAAATATATAATATTATAAACATAAAATAAATTTAAAAAAGTATTGCTTAAATTGAAAAAAAATGATATTATATTAGTTGGTGATATTTTACACAAAAATAAAGTTATCAACATAAATTATAGTTTTCCACATACTTTTCAACATAAAAATAGCTTAAAACATGTTAATAACCTGGTTTTTCCACAGTTTTTGCATTTATTAATACTACTTTTCCACAATCTACGAAAACCCTTATTTTATACGAAGGAGAGAGAAAATGGACGAAAACATTTCCACATTATGGTCAGAAGTTTTGGAACTTTTAGAAAATGAAGTTACACCAATAGGATATAATACATGGATTAAAACAATTATACCAAAATCCTTGGAAGACGACACTTTTATATTGTCGGTTTCATCTTCAATAAACAAAAACATGATAGACCACCGTTACAGCGAACTTATTAAAAATGCTATATTGGAAATTTGCGGAGTAGCATATAATATTTCAGTTATTATTGGAGAAGAGCAGGAAAAAACTGTTCAAAGCTCAAATCCTCAAAAAATTTATGGCATGCCATTAAATCCAAAATATACTTTTGATAATTTTGTTGTTGGTAATTCAAATCGTTTTGCACATGCAGCTTCTCTTGCTGTCTCGGAAGCTCCTGCCATGGCATATAATCCTCTTTTTCTCTACGGCGGAGTTGGACTTGGAAAAACACACCTTTTGCATGCGATAGGAAATTACATAAAAGAAAACAATAAATCTGCTCAGATTGCTTATATTTCATCTGAAACTTTTACAAATGAACTTATTAATTCAATCAGAGACAAAAAAACTGAACAATTCAGAAATAAATACCGTTCTGTTGATGTTTTAATGGTTGATGATATCCAGTTCATTGCAGGAAAAGTTCAGACAGAAGAAGAATTTTTCCATACCTTTAATACTTTGTACGATGCAAATAAACAAATTATTATTACAAGTGATAAGCATCCTGAAGAAATAAAAACACTTGAAGAGAGACTTCGCTCACGTTTTGAATGGGGACTTATAGGTGACATTAATTCTCCTGACTATGAAACAAGAGTTGCTATTTTGCAGAAAAAAGCCCAAATTGAAGGAATAGAAATTTCAAACGATATTTTAAAATACATAGCAGAAAAAATTACTTCAAATATAAGAGAACTTGAAGGAGTATTTAATAAAGTTTTAGCTTACCGAGGCCTTGTAAACAAAGAAATTACAATGGAAGTTGCGACTGATGCTTTAAAATATTATGAAGAACATTCAGGAAGCAAAATTATAACTCCGGATATGGTAATCGAAAACTGTGCTAAATTTTATAATATAAGGAAAGAAGACATATTAGGAACAAGAAAAACTAATGAAATAGTAAAACCCAGACAGGTTTCAATGTACCTCTTACGTGAAATACTTGGTCTTTCTCATCTTAAAATTGCAAAACTTTTTGATAAACATCACACAACTATAATGCACAATATTAATGAAATAGAGAAAAAAATGTCAGAAGACAGCAATTTCTATCTTGAAATAAATAATCTTCGTGATGATATTAAAAACTGATAAAGTTATCCACTTTTTATCAACATATATTTTTGTTAAAAACATGCCGATGATTTAAGTTTTACACAATTTCCACATGTACTATTACTATTACTATAATAATTTATTATTTTTTTAATGGGCTTTGCCCACGGAAGAAAAGGAGACTATTAAAATGATTTTTTTATGTGAAAAGGACAAACTTTTTGAAGCTGTTTCAACTGTTATAAAAGCAGTTTCTGCAAAATCTCCAATGCCTATTCTGGAAGGTATATTAATAAGTACTGATGAAGACCGCATTATACTTACTACAAATAATCTTGACACAGGAATAGAGTGTATAGTTCCTGCAACAGTTCAGGAAAATGGTTCTGCAGTTTTAGGAGATGCAAAAGTTTTTCTTGAAATTATAAGAAAACTTCCTAACGATATTATAAGCGTTGACGTTAAAGAAGATTTGAAAACTACAATTAAATGCCAAAAATCAGTTTATAATATTCTTGCACTCGGACCTGAACAGTTTCCCGAGCTTCCCATAATTAAAGAAACTGCATCTCTTACTATTCCTTCAAATACCCTTAAAAAAATGATAAGACAAACTTCTTATGCAGTTTCAACAAGACCTGATAAAATAACTTTAACAGGTTCACTTTTTGAAATAGAAGGAGATACATTAACAATAGTTTCTCTTGATGGTTTCCGTATGGCACTGAAAAAAGAAAAAATAAATGAAGGCGGCAACGAAAAATTTATAATTTCAGGTAAAACTCTTTCTGATGTTTCAAAAATCATAAGAGATGATGATACTCCTGTTACTCTTAAAATAACAGATAAATATGTGATGTTTGAATTTGAAAATACAAAAGTATTATCAAGACTTATTGAAGGTGAGTATTTTAACTACAAAGCAATTATTCCAAAAGATTTTAAAATACTTACACATCTTCAGCTTTCAGATATTTTAACATGTGTCGAAAGAACAGATCCTATTGTATCTGTTGACATTGTTAAAAATCCTATTAAACTTACAATTGAAAATAACATTCTTTCAATAGATTGCGTTACTTCAACAGGAAAAGTGCATGATGTTTTAGAAATTGAGCCTTGTGATGAAAAAATTGAAATTGGTTTTAATCAAAGATATCTTCACGAAGCTTTGGCAGCATGCGAATGTGATGAAATTTTAATGCAGTTTAACGGAAACTTAAATCCATGTATTATAAAACCTTTTGATAGTGATGATTTTATATTTATGGTATTGCCGGTTAAAATAAACAGCGAGGAATAATATGGAATTTAAAGTAGATGGTGAATTTATAAAACTTGACTCCCTTTTAAAAGCCGCAAATGTAGTTTCAAGCGGCGGGGAAGCTAAAATGCTTATTTTAGATGGTGAAGTTTTGGTAAATGGCGAAGTTGAAACAAGAAGAGGAAAAAAAATCCGCAGTGGTGACGAAGTTGTTTGCCTTTTTTCAGATAATTTAAAAATTATGGTGCTTTAATATGTTTGTAAAAGAACTTGAGGTTATAAACTACAGAAATTATAAAAAACAAAAAGTAAGTTTTTGTAATGGCACAAATATAATTTATGGAAAAAATGCCCAGGGAAAGACAAATATTTTAGAAGCTGTATCTCTTTTTTCGAGCGGAAAAAGCTATAGAAGAGTACCTGACAAAAATCTTATAAATTTAAATGAAGATTTTGCAAAAATTTCTGTTTTATTTGAATCTTCGGGTTGTGAAAAAGATGCTGAAATTCTAATAAATAAGAATAAAAAATTTATAAGACTTTGCGGAAACAATTTGAGAAAAACAAGCGAAATTTTAGGAGTATTTAAAACTGTTTTGTTCAGTCCCGAAGAACTTTCCTTGATATCGGGTGCACCTGAACTTCGCAGAAATTTTGTGGACATGCTTTTAAGCAGTGAAAAACCTCTTTATTATGGTTATCTAAAAAAATACTACAAAATTTTAAAGCAAAAAAATAATCTTTTAAAACAGAGCAGTGAAAATATTTATAAAACAATATCTGTCTGGAATGAAGAGCTTTCTTTGGCAGGAGCAAAAATCATGTGCGAAAGAAAAAAGATAATTGATGAAATAATTCCTCTTGCAAATTCTGTTTTTAAGGAAATGACGGGAGAAAAAGAAACTTTTAATATAAAATATAATCCAAATATTTTTACTGAAAATTTTGATGAAGAATCTTTAAAAGAAAAATTTTTAGTATCACTTAACAAAAAACTTGAAAGTGAAATAATTATGGGTTCTTCACTTGTAGGTATTCATCGTGATGATTATGAATTTTATATAAATGAAAAAAATGCAAAATTCTTTTCTTCACAAGGTCAGCAAAGAACCGCTGTTATTGCACTTAAAATGGCACAGGCAGAAATGATTTATGAAAAAAGCGGAGAATATCCTGTCTTTTTGTTTGATGATATAATGAGTGAACTTGATGAGGAAAGAAGAAAATATATTTCGGAAAAAATTTCAGGCAGACAGGTTATTATTACTTGCACCGAAAAATATAGTGCAGACGGTGAAAAAAAATATTTTTATGTAGAAGAAGGAAATGTGACGGAGGAATAAATTTTGTATATAAATATTGGCGGTGACTTTGTTGTAAGAGATAAAGATATTGTTTCAATAATGGATATCGAAAACACCAGTACATCAAAAATAACCAAAGAATTTTTCAGAAAAAAAGGAAAAGAAATAATTTATATTTCATCTGAACTTCCAAGGTCATTTATTATAACGGATGACAGAAAAAATATGAAAATTTATATTTCACCTGTGTCATCACAAACACTTTATAAAAGAGTAATGAGCAAAAATTAAAATAGCGGAATGGAGAAAATTATGGAAAATAATGTTCAGCAAAACTATGATGAATCGCAAATTCAGGTACTTGAAGGACTTGAAGCGGTAAGAAAAAGACCGGGTATGTACATTGGTTCTACATCCTTAAGGGGTCTTCATCATCTTGTTTATGAAATTGTTGATAACAGTATTGATGAAGCTCTGGCAGGCTTTTGTACTGAAATCAATGTAACAATTAATGAAGATAATTCTGTGACTGTAAAGGATAACGGAAGAGGTATGCCTCACGGCATACATCCAAAAATGGGAATTTCTACTATTGACGTTATTTTTACCGTTTTGCACGCAGGCGGAAAATTCGGTGGAGGCGGATACAAGGTATCGGGTGGACTTCACGGTGTTGGTGCGTCTGTTGTTAATGCTCTTTCCACGAAACTTGAAGTAGAAGTTCATGATGGCGAAAAAATATGGTTCCAAAGCTATAAAAGAGGTGTGCCTGACGGGGAAGTTCATGAAATAGGAACTACAGATAGAACAGGTACACAGGTAACATTTTGGGCAGATGGAGAAATATTTGAAGAAACTGTTTATGACTACGAAGTTCTTTTAAAAAGACTTCGTGAGCAGGCATTCTTAAATGGCGGTATAAAAATTGTCTTTACAGATAAGAGACCTGAGGAAGACAAAGTTGAAGTTTTGCAGTTTGACGGCGGTATCAAAAACTTTGTTTCATTCCTTTATGGCGAGAAAAAAGCGAGAAAAGATACACTCGAATATGTACACGAAGAAGTAATTTATGTAAGCGGTGAGAAAAACGGAAGTATGGCAGAGGTTTCACTTCAGTGGAACACGGGCTATGATGAAGTTATTGAGTCATTTGCAAATAATATTTCAACAACAGAGGGCGGAACTCACGAAACAGGCTTTAAATCAGCACTTACAAAGGTTTTGGTTGATTACGGCAAAAAATATAAACTTATAAAAGATAATGAAGAACTTACGGGTGAAGATGCAAGAGAAGGTCTTATTGCAGTAATTTCCGTAAAGCTTGAAGAGCCCCAGTTTGAAGGACAGACAAAAACAAAACTCGGTAATTCTGAAATCCGCGGACTTGTCGAAGGAATAGTAAGAGAAAAACTTTCCGATTTCCTTGAAGAAAATCCGAATGTAGGTAAATCAATTATTGAAAAAGCATTAATGGCATCGCGTGCAAGACTTGCAGCAAGAAAGGCGAGAGAGGCAACAAGAAAAACGCCGCTTGGTTCAAGCTCACTACCGGGAAAACTTACCGACTGTATTATAAAAGACCCCACAAAAACAGAAATTTATATTGTTGAGGGTGATAGTGCGGGCGGCTCTGCAAAAAATGGACGTGACAGCAAATATCAGGCAATTTTGCCGCTTTGGGGTAAAATGCTCAACGTTGAAAAATCACGTGCCGATAAGGTTTACGGAAATGATAAATTAAAACCTGTAATTCAGGCACTTGGTACAGGAATTGGTGAAGAATTTTCTATTGAAAAATTAAGATATGACAAAGTAATTATTATGGCCGATGCCGATGTTGACGGAGCTCATATTCAGACACTTTTGCTCACATTTTTCTTCAGATTTATGAGAGAGCTTGTTGAAACAGGTCATATTTATCTTGCAAAACCACCGCTTTACAAGGTTTCAAGAGGTAAGAAAAGTTTTGTAGCTTTCAGTGATGATGAAAGAGATAAAATAAGTGAAGAATTAAAAGGCGGAGACCAGAATGCAAAGGTAGATATCAGCCGTTATAAAGGTCTTGGTGAAATGAACCCTGAAGAGCTTTGGGAAACCACCATGGACCCGAAAAACAGAATACTTTTGAAAGTTACACTTGAAGATGCAGAAAAGGCTGACAGAATTTTCAGCGTGCTGATGGGCGATGAAGTAGAGCCTAGAAGACTCTTTATCGAAGAAAATGCCCAGTATGTAACAAATCTTGATGTTTAAGCATCTGCTTTTTGAAAGGATATATAAAAATGGCTAAAAATAAAAAATACGAAGATTCACATTTTGAAGAATACTTCGACACCCAAACCATTGTTGATGTTGATATTGAAAAAAGAATGAAGGAGGCTTTTATTGATTATGCAATGAGCGTAATCGTAAGCCGTGCTCTGCCTGATGTAAGAGACGGACTAAAGCCCGTTCACAGAAGAATTCTCTATTCAATGTACGAAGAGCATTTGACTGCGGATAAGCCTTTCTTTAAATCTGCTACAACCGTCGGTAATGTTATCGGTAGATACCATCCTCACGGTGATGCATCAGTTTATGATGCCATGGTACGTCTTGCGCAGGATTTTTCAATGCGTTATCCTTTGGTTGACGGTCACGGAAACTTCGGCTCTGTTGACGGTGACCCTGCTGCTGCTTACCGTTACACAGAAGCAAGAATGAGCAAACTTTCAAACGTTTTGCTTGAAAACATAGATAAAAACACAGTTGATTTTGCTCCGAACTTTGATGAAAAAAGAGTGGAGCCTACTGTTTTGCCTACAAGAATTCCGACACTTCTTATAAACGGAAGCAGTGGTATTGCAGTTGGTATGGCAACAAATATTCCTCCTCACAACCTAACTGAGGTTTTAAACGGCGCAATGGCGCAGATTGATAACCCCGACATAACAGTTGATGAACTTATGGAACATATTCAGGGTCCCGATTTCCCGACAAGTGCAACAATTATGGGAAAAAGCGGCATAAGAAGTGCGTTTGCGACGGGAAGAGGAAAAATCATTATAAGAGCAAAAGCACAGATTGAAGAACATAAAGACGGCTCATCTTCAATTATCGTGACAGAGCTTCCTTATCAGGTTAACAAAAAAATGCTGGTAGAGCAAATTGCAGAGCTTGTTAAAGATAAGAAAATAGAAGGACTTTCCGATATTGATGACCATTCGTCAGACCGTGTTGGCATAAGACTTGAAATATTCCTTAAAAGAGATGCAAATCCTTATGTTGTTTTAAATCAGCTTTATAAATTCACAAGACTTCAGGACAGTTTCTCCGTAAACATGCTTGCAATTTGTGACGGAAAACCAAAAACACTTTGCCTTAAAGAAGTTTTGGCATACTTTATAAAATTCCAGGAAGAAATTGTTACAAGAAGAACAAAATTTGACCTTGAAAAAGCAGAAGCAAGAATGCATATTCTTGAAGGACTCCGCATTGCGCTCGCAAATATTGATGCTATCATTGAGGTTATCAGAAATTCCTATGATGATGCCAAGGAAAGACTTATGGAAAAATTCGGATTTTCCGAAATTCAGGCACAAAGTGTTCTTGATATGCGTCTTGCACAGCTTCAAAAACTCAATGGTGAAAAAATTGATGATGAATATAACGAGCTTTCGGCAAAAGTAGAAGAATACAAAAAACTTCTTGCAGATAAAAATCTTCTTAATGAACAGATTAAGAAAGAACTTACTGAAATCCGTGACAAATTCGGTGACGAAAGAAAAACAGGCATTGAAAATGTTGTCAGCGAAATTGATATTGAGGACCTCATTGAAGAAGAGGAAAGTGTTATTACTCTTACACATTGCGGATACGTAAAACGTTTGCCTGCATCAACATATCAGAGTCAGCATAGAGGAGGAAAAGGCATTAAAGGTCTTTCCACCAAGGAAGAAGATTTTGTTGAAAATATTATCATTTGTTCAAGCCATGCAAATCTTTTGTTCTTCACAAATAAAGGAAGAATGTATCGCATTAAGGGTTATCAGATTCCCGAAGCGGGCAGACAGGCAAAAGGCTCGGCAATAGTAAACATTCTCCCGATTGAAAAAGATGAAAAGATAACTGCATTTATTGCCGTTCGTGAATTTGAGGATGATAAATATCTTCTCATGTGTACCAGAAACGGTATCATAAAGAAAACTTCCTTAACTGATTACGATACCTCAAGAAAAGGCGGAATTATCGGTATTTCACTTGATGAGGGCGATGAGCTTATAAAAGTTGAAATGACAGACGGCGAAAACGAAGTTGTAATCGGTACTCACAATGGTATGGCTATCCGCTTTAATGAAAAAGATGTAAGAGGCATGGGCAGAGTTACAAGAGGTGTTAAGGCTATTAATCTCGGTAGCGATGACTATGTAATCGGAATGTGCGTAGTTTCGGAAGATGCAGAGCTTTTGGCAGTAACAGAAAAAGGTTACGGTAAGAGAACTGATATTTCTGAATACAGAGTTCAGTCAAGAGGCGGTAAAGGTATCAAAACCTATAAGTGCAGTGACATTACAGGTAAAGTTGTTGGAATTAAGACAGTACATGACAATGAAGATATCATAATGATTACATCAGAAGGAATTATCATAAGAATTTCCGCAAGCGATGTAAGCTCAATAGGCAGAAGCACAAAGGGTGTAAGACTTATGCGCCTTTCGGATGATGTTGAGGTCAAGTCAGTTGCAATAACCGAGCATGAAGAAGAGGAAGAAACTGAAGAGGGCGAAGTTTTGGAAAATGCTGAAACTCCCGCAGAATAAGAGGATTTTATGAGAAGAGCTTCAAAAGAGGTAAAAATCGGCAATATAAAAATAGGGGGAGACAATCCCATTGCAATTCAGTCAATGACCACAACTCCTGCGTCTGATATTGAAAGAACCGTGGAAGAGGTAAATCGTCTTTATGAGGCAGGGGCTGACATTGTAAGATTTACTGTGCCAGATGAAGCCTCGGCAAAAGCTGTAAGAAAAATAAAATCAAAGGTAAAAACGGCAATAGTTGCTGATATACATTTTGACCACCGCCTGGCACTTTGGTGCATTGACGGCGGGATAGACAAAATAAGAATTAATCCCGGAAACATTGGTTCCAGGGAAAAGGCGAGAGAGGTTGCCCGTGCTGCTATTTTATCGGGCACACCTATCCGCATAGGTGTAAACAGCGGCTCTCTCGAAAAAGAGTTTTATGAAAAATATGGATCTTCGCCAAAGGCAATGGTAGAAAGCGCAAAATACCATGCCTCGATTTTGGAAGAGTGCGGAATGGAAAATATAGTTATAAGTCTTAAAGCCTCCGACGTTAGAAAAACAGTTGAGGCTTACACTCTTATGGCGAAAGAATGCGATTACCCTCTGCACCTTGGTGTTACAGAGGCAGGCACAGCTTACGGCGGAATTATAAAGAGTAGTGCAGGAATAGGAGCACTTCTATTAAATGGAATAGGAGATACAATAAGAGTATCCCTCACGGCTGACCCCGTAGAAGAAATTAAAGCCGCAAAAGCTTTATTGTCAGCTCTTGATTTAAGAGAGGAACCAGAGCTTGTTTCTTGTCCTACTTGTGGCAGATGCCGAATAAATCTTTTTGAAATTGCCGAAAAGGTTGAAAAATATCTGGAAAACGTGAAAAAGGGCGTAAAAGTTGCAGTTATGGGATGCGCAGTAAACGGTCCCGGTGAAGCTAAGGATGCAGATATAGGCATTGCAGGGGGCAAAGGCGAAGCAGTTTTATTTAAAAAAGGCGAAATTATAAGAAAAATTAAAGAAGACGAAATTTTAAATGTATTATTTAGTGAGATAGATAATTGGAGCAAGTAAATGGAAAAAACACTTTCTGAGGCTTTTAAGGACATAAATGTTCCCGAAGGCCTTGAAAAAATCAGGGTTTTGTCCCTTATGGTTGATACGGAAAAAAGAGGAGTCACGCTTGAAATAAAGCAGGACTCTTTGTTGCCTTACGCAGAAATTGAAAAACTAAAACACATACTTATAAAAAATTATGTTTTGAATGAAATCTGCGTTAAAATAAATTCTACGAAGGAACAAATTCTTGAAGATATTGAAAAAAGCCGTGATTACATAGTAGGAGAACTTTCCGACACTTCACCCGTTTGTAAATATATATTTGAAGGAAGTTTGTGGGAAGCAGGAGAAGAGAGCCTGAAAATAACATTAAAGCATGGATGCCTGCCTCTTTTGAAAAATGAAAAAGCAGGTGAGAAGATACGGGCAATTTTATCCAGATGCTCATGCAATATGAACGTGGAGTTTGAGGAACAGTTTGAGGAAATCAAATTTGAAGTTCCAAAGGCGGAATATGTCCCGAAAGCACCACCCGCACCGCCTGCACCAAAAGCACCCGAAAGTACGGAAGTACCTGAATTTATACTAGGCAAAAACATTACAGATGCCCCAAAAGATATAGGCCTCATAGAAGAAAGCGACGGTAAAGTTACAATAAAAGGCGATATTTTCTTTGTGGATTCAAGGGAACTTCGAAACGGAAAATTTCTTGTTATTTTTTATGTTAATGACCATAGCGGTTCAATGATTTGCAAATTCTTTGTAACCGCCGAAAAATATGAACTTTTAAAGGGAGATATTAAAAAGGGTAAGCACGTTCTTGTAAGAGGCGAAGTAAAATACGATAGCTTTGAACAGGATTTAACATTAACTGCAAAAGATATAAATAAAGCTGAAAAAGCAAAAAAGAGAGATGATGCAGAAGTAAAAAGAGTAGAGCTTCATGCACACACTCAAATGTCAACAATGGATGCTATTGCAAGTGCAAAGAGCCTTGTGCAGAGAGCAAAGCAGTATGGACACAGTGCAGTTGCAATAACTGACCACGGTGTTGTTCAGGCGTTTCCAGAGGCATTTCACGAAAAAGACGATACAATAAAAATTTTGTATGGTACTGAAGGATATATTGTAAACGATTGCGACAATCTTATTTACAAAGGCAAGAATATGCCGCTTGACTGTGAGGTTGTAGTTTTTGATATAGAAACCACAGGTCTTTCGCCCCAGAGTGAAAAAATAACTGAAATAGGTGCCGTTTTAATAAAAGACGGAAAAATTTGTGACACTTTTGAAACCTTTGCAAACCCCGAAAAACCAATCCCTGCAAAAATAGTTGAGCTTACGGGGATAACAGACGATATGGTAAAGGATGCTCCCTCGCAAAATGATGCGGTTGACGCGTTTATGGAATTTGTAGGGGGAAGACCGCTTATAGCCCACAATGCCGATTTTGACACAAGTTTTATAAGAGCAAATCTATCGGGAAGGGTAGAAAACAGCTCTCTAGACTTCCTTGACACCCTGGCCCTTTGCCGAAGCATTGTAAAAGAAAAGAAAAGCCATAAGCTGAATATTATGGCAGACCATTTTGGCATAGATAATCCTTCTCATCACCGTGCAGTAAATGATGCCGAGGTTTGTGCACAAATTTATCTTAAATGTCTTGCCCTTTTGCCCGAAGAAGTAGTGGATTTTGACTCTTTGAATGCAGAACTTGCAGGTCAGGCTGATATGGCAAAACTTAAATCACATCACATAATACTGTTTGCAAAAAATCTGGTGGGACTTAAAAATCTTTATAAGTTGATTTCTCTTTCCCACTTAAACTACTATTATAGAACTCCCCGCATGCCGAAAAGTGAAATTTTAAAACACCGTGACGGGCTTTTAATAGGTTCTGCATGTGAGTCGGGTGAGCTTTTTAAAGCAATAAAAGACAAGAAAAGTGACGAAGAAATTAAAAAACTTTGCGAATTTTACGATTATTTTGAAGTTCAGCCCATAGGAAACAACATGTTTATGCTTCGTGAGGGAGAGGTTTCTTCTGTCTCTGAGCTTCAAGAATTTAACAAAAAAATAATAGAGCTTGGCGAAAAATATGGAAAACCCGTTGTTGCAACGGGTGATGTTCACTTCTTAAACCCTGAAGACGAGGTTTACAGAAGGGTTTTGATGGCGGCGAAGAAATTTTCCGATGCGGATAATCAGGCACCTCTTTATTTCAGAACAACCGACGAAATGCTCAAAGAATTTGAATATCTCGGCGAGGATAAGGCAAGGGAAATTGTAATTGAAAACACAAATAAAATTGCCGATATGATTGAAGATATCCGCCCCGTTCCAAAGGAAAAATGTCCTCCCGTTATTGAAGGCTCTGACAAGGATATTGAAAGAATGTGCCGTGAAAAGGCAACAAGAATTTACGGCGAAAATTTACCAGAACTTGTTGAAACAAGAATGAAAAAAGAGCTTACAAGTATTATAAATAACGGCTTTGCGGTTATGTATATGATTGCTCATAAACTCGTTAAAAAGTCGCTTGAAGACGGATATCTTGTAGGTTCGCGTGGTAGTGTAGGCTCTTCATTTGTTGCATTTTTAACTGATATTACAGAGGTAAACTCACTCCCACCGCACTATGTATGTCCAGAGTGTAAATATAGCGAATTTTTAAATGATGCACCTGTAAGCTCAGGTTGTGACCTTCCTGATAAAGTGTGCCCCAAGTGCGGAGCCGAGCTTTATAAAGACGGACACGATATCCCATTTGAAACCTTTTTGGGCTTTAACGGTGACAAAGCTCCTGATATAGACCTCAATTTTTCAGGAGACTATCAGTCAACCGCTCACAAATACACAGAGGTGTTGTTTGGTGAGGGGTATGTTTTCCGTGCAGGAACAATAGGCACAGTTGCGGAAAAAACAGCCTTTGGCTATGTTAAAAATTATTTTGACGAGAGAGGACTTGCCTCTCGAAAAGCAGATGTAGCTCATATTGTTGAAGGATGCACAGGTGTTAAAAGAACAACAGGTCAGCATCCGGGCGGTGTTATAGTTTTGCCTAAAGGTCACGATATACATGAGTTTACCCCTGTTCAGCACCCTGCAGATAAAAGCGATGTTGATATTATTACGACTCACTTTGACTATCACTCCATAGACGAAAACCTTTTAAAACTTGACCTTCTCGGTCACGACGACCCGACCGTTATCAGAATGCTCGAAGATATCACAGGGCTTGACGCAAAGAAAATCCCGCTTGATGACAAAGACACTATGTCAATTTTTACAAGCACCGATATTTTGGGAGTTACGAAAGAGGATATAAACAGTGAAGTCGGAACTTATGCGGTGCCTGAATTTGGTACAAAATTTGTTCGCCAGATGCTTGTTGACACAAAGCCGAAAACCTTCTCTGATTTAATAAGAATAAGCGGACTTTCCCATGGTACCGACGTTTGGACAAACAACGCACAAGACCTAGTAACCGGCGGAACATGTACACTTTCAAGTTGTATCTGTACCCGTGACGATATTATGATATATCTAATTAAAATGGGTCTTGACCCTTCAATGTCATTTAAGATTATGGAATCTGTTCGTAAGGGTAAAGGGCTTAATGATACATGGGAAGAAGAAATGCGAAAGCATGAAGTTCCAGAATGGTATATAGACTCCTGTAAAAAAATTAAATACATGTTCCCAAAAGCCCATGCGTGTGCCTATGTAACAATGGCATTTAGAATTGCATATTTTAAAGTACATTACCCGCTTGCGTTTTATATGGCATATTTCAGCGTAAGGGCAGACGGATTTGAATATGATATAATGTGCCACGGAGCAGATAAGGTTAAGGAAACCATTAAAAACATAAATGCAAAAGGAAACGATGCAACGCCTAAAGAAAAGGCTATGATTTCAGTACTTGAGGTCTGTGTCGAAATGTATGCAAGGGGAATAGAATTTCTTCCTATGGATTTATATAAATCCCACAGCGATAAATTTTTAGAAGAAGACGGAAAGATAAGACCGCCCTTAAATTCCCTCCCCGGTGTTGGTACCGCGGCTGCAAAAAGTATTGCAAAGGCAAGGGAAAAGGGAGAATTTATTGCCATTGACGATATGGTTAAAAAGAGCGGAATTACAAAGGCAGTTGTTGAGGCACTTCAAAGCGTTGGATGTCTCGATGGTATGACTGAGACTGCCCAACTAACGTTTTTTGTGTAAGCTATGGCTTACACAAAAAAACGATATAAATTCCTGCGGAATTTGCGATATGTACTGTGTACGCGATATATCATAAATGATGCGATATGTGCCTTCGGCACGAGACAAGGAATTTGTATCATATCGCAACGGAGCGGAGCGAAGATATATCGCATTTTCATAAATATATCGCACGAACAAAGTGAGTATATCGCAAAAGGAGTTAAAACATGAACGATAAAACGATTAAAGAATTGGCGGTTGAGCTTACCGTTGAAATCACAGAGATATGCGATAATATTAAGGGAAGGCACGTATTTATCAATCAGCTTTTGCGCTCATGTTCATCTATCGGTGCAAATTCGCATGAAGCAAGATACGCACAAAGCAGAGCGGATTTTGTTAATAAACTTGAAATAGCTCTAAAAGAATGTTATGAAACGGAGTATTGGTTGGAGATTTTATTTAAAGTAGGAGAATTAGACGATCTAACGTTTGAAAAATTTAAAAATAAAAGCGGTACAATAAGAAGAAAATTAATTGCTTCAATTACAACAGCGAAAAATAACGGATAGAGTAAGCGATATAAATTCCCGCAGAATTTGCGATATTTGCCTTCGGCACGAGATAAGGAATTTACATCATATAGCAAAAGGAGTTACTAATGAGAGATAAAATTATAAGAATTAACTGGAATAAAGCTATATCCCTTGAAGATGCAATATCAAGTGAGTTATCTAATACACAAGGTTTATATTATATAAGCAGAGTTTTTGGAAAAAAGGAAACAAGTTTATATTTAGGAATTGCAACACAGCATAATACTATAAGAAATAGGTTAAAAAGCCATAAAGATAATTGGCTTAACTTATATAGAGGGAAAATTTATGTAAGATTTGGACATATTATATATCCTCAAAATCCTGATGCAAATATAATTGAGCATGCTGAAAGTGCTATATTGTATGAGCAAAGTGATGTGTTTTTTGAAAATACAAATAAAACAAAATCTTATTCATACACAGAATTATATAGGATTGAAAATGAAGGAAATATATTTGAATTAAAGTCCAGAATTAGAATGCACGAGCATGAAGAATATATTTATGCAGAAGACAGAAAGAGGAATAATTCCCGGTCTCTGCTTTGTCGATGGAAAAATGATCCAAATCCTGTTGGAGTATCTGCTAATAGAAATTCTAATAACAAGAGTAATAATGATAGTAAGAAAATAGAAATTCGAAAAATAGCCGAAGAAGATAGAGAAAAATATTTTAAAGAAAAATTTGGGTTATAGGTTCTTGGTTTAACTGTTGCATTTTAAAGAAATTTATGTTATACTTATTTAAATATGTTATTGAGAGGAGAGCTAAATATGAAAGACGATATCAGAAAAGTTGCTATAAGACTTAAGGAAATGCGTAAAATCACAGGAAAAACTACTGACGATATGGCAAAGCGTCTTGGCATTACAAACGAAAAGTATCTTGAATACGAAAGCGGAGAAGTTGATATGCCCATAAGCTTTCTTTCAGAAGTTGCGGCTGTTTTCGGCGTGCAGGTTTATGAGCTTTTGTCGGGGGATGCACCAAGACTTAAGGTTTATCAGCACGTAAAAGCCGATAAAGGGCTTCGTATTGAAAAAAGCCAGCAGTATGATTATCAGCATCTTGCGTATAACTTTTTGAATAATAAAGTTTTGCCCCTTTTGGTAAGCGTGGACCCTCAGGGGGGTCATGAAGAAATCAGCACAAATATTCACATGGGTCAGGAATTTGACTACTGTCTTGAAGGCAGAGTTTTAATAAGAATAAACGGTAAGGATATTATTTTGGAGGAAGGGGATTCGATTTATTATGATTCCTCATATCCTCATGGTATGGCGGCAATAGGAGATAAATCCGCAAAAGTCCTTACTATTGTAATTTAAAAAAACAAAAGGGGATAAAGATGGATATATTATCTAGATATACTAAAGGGGAGTATTCCTCTTATGAAGACTTTGTAAAAAACTTTAAAATTGATATTCCGGAGAATTTTAACTTTGGGTTTGATGTTGTTGACGCATGGGCAGATTTAAAGCCCGATAAAAGAGCACTCGTATGGTGCAATGACGAAGGCGACAAAAAAACCATAACATTTGGCGAGCTTAAAAAGCTTTCAAACAAAACTGTTAATTTTCTTAAAAGAATAGGTGTTAAAAAGGGTGACAACGTAATGGTTGTACTTCGCCGCCACTTTGAGTACTGGATTTGCGCAGTTGCACTTCACAAATTGGGTGCAGTTTTAATTCCTGCAACAACTCAGCTTAAAACGAAAGACGTTATTTATCGTATTCAGGCTGCAAGTGTCACAACGATTATAGTCTCCGACACGGCTGATTTATCAAAAGATGTTGAAGAGGCAGAAAAGGTTTGCCCGTCACTTAAAAATAAAGTTTTATGTTGCGGAAAACGTGACGGATGGCTTTGCTTTGATGAAGAAATTGAGGGGGAGAGCGATGAGTTTTCTCGTCCTATAGGTGCAGAGGCAACTAAAAACGACGATACTCTTCTCATGTACTTTACATCAGGCACAACAGGGTATCCCAAAATGGCAAGACATTGTCACACATATCCACTCGGTCATATTATAACTGCAAAATACTGGCACAACGTTGAAGAAGATGCCCTTCATTTAACTGTTGCAGAAACAGGCTGGGCAAAATCTTCATGGGGTAAAATTTACGGTCAGTGGCTTTGCGGTGCGGCAATTTTTGTTTACGACTACAGTACACGTTTTACACCCGTTGATATACTTAAGAAAATTGAGGAATACAAAATTACAACATTTTGTGCTCCGCCTACCATTTTAAGATTTTTGATAAAAGAGGACATAACTAAATTTGATTTGTCATCCTTAAAGCATTGCACAACTGCGGGAGAGGCATTAAACGCAGAAATTTTCAATAAATTTTATGAGGCAACAGGTCTTAAAATTCACGAGGGCTTCGGACAGACCGAAACAGTAGTTGCTCTCGCAAACTACCCTTGGTTTGAGCCAAGACCGGGTTCTCTCGGAAAGCCTTCTCCAAGCTATGAAATTCATCTTCTTGATGATAACGGAAACGATTGTGAGGACGGAAAGGCTGGTCAGATTGCCTTTAAAACTTCGGAAAGAAAGCCTTATGGTCTTTTCTGCGGATATTATCTTGATGATGAAAAAACTCAGAGCTGCTGGCATGACGGATATTACTATACAGGCGATATTGCATGGTGCGATGAGGATGGATATTACTGGTATGTGGGCAGAGCTGATGATATGATTAAAAGCTCAGGCTACAGAATAGGGCCTTTTGAGGTAGAAAGCTCACTTATGGAGCATCCTTCTGTTTTAGAGGTTGCAGTAACTGCTGTTCCTGATGAAATAAGAGGACAGATTGTAAAGGCAACAATAGTTTTGGCAAAAGGTTATGAAGGTAGCGACGAGCTTATAAAAGAGCTTCAAAACCATGTTAAAGCTACAACTGCTCCATATAAGTACCCCAGAATAATTGAATTTGTGGAAGAACTTCCCAAAACCTCAAGCGGAAAGATTATGAGAACAAAAATTAGAGAGAGGGACAATAAATGACCCGGTTTTTAATGAGGGCATTTAAAATAACCGACGAAAAAAATCCTGCCAACAGAAAAAAGGCAGGATTTTTATCAGGTTTTTTAGGTGTTCTGGCAAATTTATTGCTTTTTATTATAAAAATTATTATAGGACTTGTTACTGCCAGCGTATCAGTTATCGCTGATGCTTTTAACAATTTATCGGATATGGCAGCAAGCATTGTTACGATAGTAGGATTTAAAATGGCGGATATGCCTGCGGATGAAGAACATCCATTCGGGCATGGAAGGGTTGAATATATATCGGCATTTATAGTGTCGCTTTTGATAATTTTAGCAGGCTTTGAGCTTTTGAAAAGCTCGGCAGGAAAAATAATTGAGCCTTCTGAAACTTCGTTTAGCCTTATTGCGATATTGGTTCTTATACTTACAATCCCCATAAAAATGCTTCTTTCGAATATAAATTACAAACTTGGAAAAATTATCGGCTCTGCGGCTATTGAGGCAGCATCTGCCGATAGCAGAAACGATGTTATTGTAACCTCGGTTACAATAATTTCAGCACTCATGTCAAAATTTTTAGGATTTTATATACTCGATGGATATATCGGTGCCCTTGTCGCACTTTTTATAATGTATTCAGGCTTTTCTTTTGCGAAAGAAACCATAGAGCCTCTGCTTGGTGGACAGCCTGACTGCGTAATGGTTAAAAAAATAGAAGGTATAATTTTAAAGAGTAGTGAAGTTTGCGGAATTCATGACCTTATAGTTCATAATTACGGACCTGACAAATATATAGCATCTGCTCATGCAGAGGTGAGAGTGGATGCCGACATTTTAAAGGTGCATGATGAAATCGATTTGATTGAAAGACAGATTATGAGGGAAATGGGTGTTCAGATTACAATTCACATAGACCCCATAAGCACCGATAATGAAGAAGTAAATGCTCTTAAGGAAATGATTGACAAAATTGTTTCGGATATAGATGAGGAACTTAAAATTCATGATTTTCGTGTGGTTTCTGGAGATACTCACACAAATCTTATATTTGACGTTGTGGTTCCGCATAAATTTAAAATGCAGGATAAAGAAATAAAAGCGGCTATTGACAGCCGCCTTAATGAAAATTATTATACTGTTATTGTATTTGACCGCTTGTACATTTGATAATTCCACCGCCGAGCAC
This sequence comes from Clostridia bacterium, assembly GCA_045656005.1. Taxonomy (GTDB): domain Bacteria; phylum Bacillota; class Clostridia; order UMGS1883; family UMGS1540; genus JAZNQN01. Next base: position 22,444 of record JAZOQG010000070.1, on the reverse strand, counting down.
TTTATTATCTTTATAAAGTACGGCACTTTGACCCGGGGTTACGGCGCGCTGGGGAGTTTCAAAAATTATTTTTATGCCTTCCCCGCATTTTTCAATCAATGCATCTGAAAGTGGTGCACGTGAGCGGATTTTTACCATTGCAGTAAATGGGAAATCACATTCAAAATCGCCTGTAAAAGCGAAATTATCTGTAATTAATTCTTTTGACAAAATATCGTTGCCAATGGTGACGGTATTATTTTTTGCGTTAATTTCCCTTACAAAATAGGGTTTTCCAAAAGCTCCAAGACCTTTTCGCTGACCTATTGTGTAATTATAAATTCCTTTGTGAACACCTATGGGATTTCCTTCGGTGTCAACAAAGTATCCTTCCGGAGGAACTTTATCTCCATATTCTTTTATAAAATTTCCGATTTCACCGTCGGGAAGGAAACAAATTTCCTGACTGTCAGGTTTTTTTGAAACTTCAATACCAAATTCCTCTGCCATTTCCCGTACTCTTTCCTTCGAAAAGTCACCAAGAGGGAACAAAAGTCTTTTAAGCTGGTCTTTTTTAAGAGCATATAAAAAATAACTCTGGTCTTTTTTTAAATTTTCGCCTTGCATGAGATAAGTTTTGTCGCCATCGCGATAAATCTTTGCATAGTGACCTGTTGCAACATAGTCTATTCCCATTTTGTCCGCAAAGTCCAAAAGAGCAAAAATTTTCGTTGACGGATTACACATAACGCAGGGGTTTGGTGTTCTTCCGCTTATATATTCATTTATAAAAGGGGTTACAACGTTTTTATAAAAATGGGAACTGTAATCTCCTTTGTAAAGAGGAATTTCCAAAAAATCGCAAACCTTTTTCGCATCGTCATCTTCTCTTTCGCAGTTTGACCAGAATTTTAAATTAACCCCGTAAACATCATAGCCCTGGCTTTTTAAGAGAGCGGCAACAACGCTGCTGTCAACTCCGCCGCTCATGCCTACAAGAACTTTTTTCATAAAACTACCATTTATCCTTCTAATATTTTATACATTTGGGACGCATCATCTTTAAGTACATGCTCTGTGATTTTTAAAATTTCAACTTTTATTGATTTTTCGCCAAAGCCAATTTCCAGAATATCTCCAACTGATACTTCAGAACCAGGTTTTGCCTGCTTGCCATTTATAAAAACTCTGCCGCCGCTGCAAGCCGCTGCCGCAACAGTTCTGCGCTTAATTATTCTGGAAACTTTTAAAAACTTGTCTATTCTCATATCTTTTCTCCTTTACTTTAAAAAGTTATTATGTTAAAATATAATTAAACTAATTCATTAAGGAGGGTAATATGGCAACAATTATTGCAAAACATACCAAGTTTACAACAAAAGAAGATGCAAAAATGAAATATGTTCATGCTCACCCTCACTATGAAATTTATTATCTTACAAGCGGTGACCGCCACTATTTTATAGAAGATAATGTGTATAGAGTTGTATCGGGGGATTTTGCTTTGATTTCTCCCGGGCAAATTCACAAAACTTCGGGTGCAAGAATGGAATGTATTCACATATATTTTAATTCAGAAGCCTTAAGTGACGAAATTTCAGACCTTGCCGAAGAATGTTTTTCATCAAAAGTTATAAAAGTACCGCCGACAGACAGAAACAAAATTGAAACACTTCTGCTTGATATATGCCACGAATGTGACAATCCTCAGAAAACGTCATTTATACTGATGAAAACGATGCTTACAACGCTTTTTGTATATCTTCACCGTTTTTCTTCTGTTAAAGTCGCCGCTGAAGAAAACAGTGATGAAACCTATAATAAAATACTTGATGTTGTAACATATATAAATACAAATTATTCTCAGGACCTAGCAATCCCACAGCTTTGCAAAATGTCATATTTAAGTCACTCGTATTTTTGTAAAAAATTTCGTGAAATTGTAGGGATGCCTGCCTCAAAATATATAAACTGCATCAGAGTAAATGAGGCGGCAAAACTTCTCGCATCAACAAATCTCCCGATAACGGAAATTGCATCAATGGCGGGCTTTACGGGAAGTAATTATTTTGGTGATACATTTAAAAAAATCAAAGGGGTATCACCGCAGCAGTACAGAAAAAGTATTAAAGATTCAGAAGGGCTATGATATATTATCACAGCCCTCTTTTCTTATATTCTTTTGTTTACTATATCGTCAAGTATAATTTCAAGGGCTTTTTCTGCTTTAAAGCTACCTGTGTCACCCTCTTTTCTTGCACGAAGAGATACTGTACCGTCTTGTGCTTCCTGGTCACCAACAATAAGCATGTAAGGTGTTTTCTCAAGCTGTGCTTCACGAATTTTGTAACCCATTTTTTCGTTTCTCTTGTCAACCGAGTTTCTTATACCTTTTTCAGTAAGCATTTTGGAAATCTTTTCAGCATATTCTATGTGCTTTTCTGAAATCGGAATAACAACTGCCTGTGTAGGCATAAGCCATGTAGGAAGTGCCCCTGCATATTTTTCGAGAAGGAGTGCCAAAGTTCTTTCATAGCAACCGATTGAAGTTCTGTGGATAATATATGGGTTTTTCTTTGTGCCGTCGCTGTCAATATATTCCATACCAAATTTTTCAGCAAGCATCTGGTCAATCTGAATTGTAATGAGAGTGTCCTCTTTGCCATAAACGTTTTTAATCTGAATATCGAGTTTTGGTCCGTAAAAAGCAGCTTCTCCGATACCTATTTTGTGAGGAATCTGGAGATGCTCTAAAATTTTAGCCATTATACCCTGAGCTTCATCCCATTGTTCCTCGGTGCCGATATATTTTTCTCTGTTATTGGGGTCCCACTGCGAGAAACGATAGGAAACATCCTCGTAAAGACCAAGTGTTTTAAGCATATATGTTGTAAGTTCAAGACAACTTCTGAATTCATCCTCGAGCTGGTCGGGGCGGCACATTAAATGTCCTTCCGAAATTGTAAACTGTCTTACCCTAATAAGACCGTGCATTTCTCCTGAAGATTCGTTTCTGAAAAGAGTTGAAGTTTCGTTATAGCGAATTGGTAAATCTCTGTAGCTTCTCATTTTTGAAAGGTATGCCTGATACTGGAAGGGGCATGTCATAGGACGAAGTGCAAAAACTTCCTTGTCTTTTTCCTCGTCACCCATAACGAACATTCCGTCCTGATAGTGGTCCCAGTGACCTGAAATTTTGTAAAGGTCACTCTTTGCCATGTAAGGTGTTTTTGTAAGCTGCCAACCGAGAGCTTCTTCAGTGTCCTCAACAAAACGCATAAGTGTCTGCATAACCTTTGCACCTTTGGGGAGCATTATGGGAAGCCCCTGACCTATGGAGTCAACAGTTGTAAAGTAGCCGAGCTCTCTGCCTATTTTGTTGTGGTCCCTTTTTCTTGCCTCTTCAAGCATTTCAAGATGCTCAGAGAGGTCGCTTTTCTTTGTAAATGCAGTACCATACACTCTCTGGAGCATTTTGTTCTTCTCGCTTCCTCTCCAGTAAGCACCTGTAACACTCATAAGTTTTATTGCTTTAACAGCGCCTGTTGCAAAAACGTGAGGTCCTGCACAAAGGTCTGTAAAATCTTCTTGCTTGTAGAAAGAAATTTCTTCTCCTTCGGGAAGTTCTTCAATAAGCTCAACCTTGTAAGGCTCGTCCTTCATAAAAGCAATAGCTTCGTCTTTGGGGAGAGTAAATCTTTCAATTTTAATGTTCTCTTTAACGATTTTTTTCATTTCAGCTTCGATTTTTGACAAATCATCGTTTGTAAGAGGAGTTTCTGTATCAAAATCATAGTAAAAACCATCATCAATAGCGGGACCTATTGCAAGTTTGGTATTAGGATAAAGTCTTTTAACTGCCTGCGCAAGAATGTGTGATGCGCTGTGGCGTAAAACTCTTTTTCCTTCTTCTGAATCGAAGGTTAAAATTTCAACGGAGCAGTCTTTTTCGATAGGCTTTGAAAGCTCTGAAACCACACCGTCAATTTTTGCGGCAAGTGCAGCTCTTCCGAGACCTTCGCTTATAGACATTGCAATATCAAAAGCTGATACGCCGCTTTCAAATTCTTTTATTTCATCTCTTAAAGTAATTTTAATCATAACATGTCACCTTTTCTTAATTTTTTTGTTTTTTGGTTACGGCAGAAAGAGTTTTCCTGTTTACTCCCCTGCCTTGGTAGTGACTTTAGCGAGGGGAATTTTTCCGCTTTTTTTAGGAAACATATAACTCCCAACTTTCATAAATTCATTAATATATAATTCTAACATATATTATTCATTATGTCAACCACAACAGAATTATTTTATTGTATATGCAAAAACCCTATTCGTCATAGAGCCAGACAGAATAGGGTTCTTGTAGTTCGAAAAGACTTTTCTATTTCAAATATGTGGTTTTTAGTTTGTTATACATACTTTTATACAAACTGTATGCTTCTTTCACCTGTCCATTTTTAATATATGCAATGCATGGACAGATAAGCTCAAAATAAAGTTCTTTATAAATTTGTTTATAATTATCTAAAAGATTGATTTTTTTTACAATTTCAGGAGCATATTTATAATATTCATGAATATCATATTTCATACAGCTGTCACGATTCATATATTCATCTCGAAACTCACGTAAGATATTAAGTTCTTCGCAGTTATCTCCTTTATCCATTGCGACAACACATGCGGTAGTTAAATAACATCCGCTACTACTGTCCTCCCCTTTATAAATGGGGCATTCATCATATGAATAACCCTTGCAATAACGATAATACACATCAGAAGAAATATAGTCACCTTTTTTCATACAGTAATAATCATTGCATCTGAATGCATAAAAAGAACAACTCATTATCTAAATTCACCTCTTTTAGGAAAATAATTGTGCAAAAGTTTGCATAAGCATATCATAGTATGCATATTCCTCATCAAAAGCTGCTTGGTCAAATCCTTTTAATGCACCAATAGCTTTTCCGATAAGGCCACCGTTTTTGCGTGCTTCTGCCAATTCCCATTCAGCGGTTAAAAGGCTTGAACCATAGTATTTCATTTGTACAATCAGTGTATTAATTTGCTTTCTCATTATTATGCAGTACTTGAAATATGCGCTCCGATGTTGCGTGTTAGTGATTGATAAACAGTCTTCTGTTTTTGAATTAAAAACGCCACCGGATTTAATTTGCTCATATTCAATTTCTATCGGGAGATTATACATACTGTTGTTAGCCCCCTCAAACATTGATTTCATGACCTCAAGTGTAAGGTTTGCGTCTTCTCCGCTTAAGCGATACCCCGGATTATTTGTTTCTCTCAATTCGTTTTCCTTTATCATTTTTTTGTACTCCTTTTCTTTCGTTACGTTAATGTAACGTAATTTTAACACAAAATTGTGATATTGTCAAGAGCATAAAGATAAAATATTTTTACATGAAAAGGAGGATATAAAAAATGAAAAAAATTGAGTTTTGTGATAATAAAAACATAATTTCATTACGTTTAAAAGAAGCTCGTATAAATAAAAAGTTTTCTCAAGCTGAACTGGCTGCAAAGCTTCAAACATATAACATTAACATCGACCAACAAATGATTAGTAAAATTGAAAAAAATAATCGGCAGGTAACCGATTACGAACTTGCATGTTTTTGCAAGTGTCTCAATATTTCGCCCGAATGGCTTTTACAGGATTTTAATTTGTATTTATAACAGAGTTTGCAAAGCTCATAAATGGGGTTATTTCTTGTCTTCGTTACATTCTGTCCTTACCCATGAAAGTGCGTTGATGACGCTATAAAGTTGCTCATGGACATCCTGTTCAAATATCTCAAAATCCTTGTCATAATATTTTATTTTATATTTGTAGAGCATATCTAAAAGTTTTTTGAGATATTTAATTTTTGTTTCAGCATCTTTTTCATTGTTTGCTTTTTCTTTGTAATATGGCATTTCTTCCTGCCAAAACTTAATATCATCTTCTAATTCTATTCCGCAAGGAATACATATTTCTGCGCCTTTGATATAGTAATTAGATTTTACATTTTTTCCACATATTTTACAAATATTGTCTCTCCTGAATTTTATCACCTAATATCACCACCTTTTAAAAAAATTCTATATGAATAACATAATTCCTTCTATATTACTCAAAAATATAAAAAATCCGTGCTTTTTATATTGACTACTTCTCCGTTTTGTATTAAAATATAAAGGAATACTTGAAAGAGGTAAGGATATGAAATACGGATTTGACAATGACAAATATTTAAAACTTCAATCGGAGCACATAAAAAAGAGAATTGCTGCATTTGGCGGCAAGCTTTACTTGGAGTTCGGCGGAAAACTGTTTGACGATTTTCACGCATCCCGTGTGCTTCCCGGTTTTAAGCCTGACAGCAAGGTTAACATGCTTTTGCAGCTTCGTGACCAGGCTGAAATTGTCATTGCGATAAATTCTGCTGATATAGAAAAGAGTAAGGTTCGCGGGGATTTGGGAATAACTTATGACCTTGATACTCTTCGCCTTATAGATGCGTTTAGAAATATTGGTCTTTATGTTGGAAGTGTTGTGCTGACAAGATTTGCAGAGCAAAACGGTGCAGTTTTGTTCCAGAAAAGGCTTGAAGATTTGGGAATTCGCGTTTACAGACACTATTCCATAGAAGGTTACCCATATAACACCTCAACCATTGTAAGTGACGAGGGATATGGCAAAAACGAATTTATTGAAACGGAGAGACCGCTTATAGTAATAACTGCTCCCGGTCCTGGAAGCGGAAAGATGGCGACATGCCTTTCTCAGCTTTATCACGAACACAAAAGGGGAATAAGGGCAGGTTATGCCAAATTTGAAACTTTCCCGATTTGGAATTTGCCTTTAAAGCATCCCGTAAATTTAGCATATGAATCTGCAACCGCAGACTTAAATGATGTTAATATGATAGACCCCTTCCATCTTGAGGCATATGGTGAAACAGCAGTAAATTATAACAGAGATGTTGAGATTTTCCCTTTATTAAAGATGATGTTTGAAAAAATTCATGGCGGTTGTCCGTATAAATCGCCAACTGATATGGGTGTTAATATGGCAGGTAACTGCATCACGGACGATGAAATAGTTTCAAATGCTTCAAAGCAGGAAATCGTTCGCAGATTTTATGGTGCACTTTGTCACAAAAAGCAGACAAATACGGGTGATGATGAAATAAGAAAGATTGAGCTTATTATGCAGCAGGCTGATATTACTGCTGATATTCGCCCCGTTGTAAAAGCGGCAAACAAAAAGGCCGAAGAATCAGGTGCACCTGCAACCGCAATGGAAATGGCAGACGGCACAATAATAACGGGTAAAACATCACCGCTTCTTGGTGCTTCTTCCGCACTTTTATTAAATGCTTTAAAATATCTTGCCGGACTTCCTGATGATATTCATCTTATAGACCCTTCTGTTATAGAGCCTATACAAAATCTTAAGGTAAATCATCTGGGCAACAGAAATCCGAGACTTCACCTTGATGAAATACTCATTGCACTCTCGATTTGTGCATCGGAAAATGATATGGCTAAAAAAGCTATGGAAAATATAGGAAAATTACGACAACTTGAGGTACATTCCTCCGTAATTTTATCACAAGTAGATATAAACGTGTTTAAAAAGATTGGAATAAATCTTACATGTGAGCCAAAATATCAGACAAAATCGCTTTATCACAGATAATTAAGAAGGAGAATAAAATTGAAAAAACGTGTTCTATCCCTTGTTTTATCAGTAGTTTTATTGTTTGCCTGCCTGCCCGCTTTTGCGGACAAAAAGGTTTATACAAAAGAAGATTTGCAGTCGCTTTATGATACGGTTGCACTTTATATTTTTAATTCTGAGGAAATACTTCAAAGTACCCTTTCGGAAGAAGAAGATGCACTTTGTGCCATTCCTATTTTAGTGGCAAAAACTGCACTTTTGTCCCCTGATTTTCCAGAGGAGCACTTTGATGCGGTTTACAGAGGACTTTATAGCTCTTTTTCGATGATGTCCCTTGTAAGTCAGCGTAATAATTCTCTTACAAACCCCAAGGTTTTAAGGCTTTTAAAGGCTCTTATTTCTCTTATAGCAAATGATGATTATTACGATATCGCGCCCGAAAATGAGGCTTTGGAGGTTCGCAGCGTTATCGAAAAATCAAACGAATATCTCTCAAACCCTACACTTTATGCAGCAGATGATATGCATGCTCAGATGAATCATCTTTTTATTACACTTCACAGCGTTTCTGTTTTTAAAATAAATGATTTTAATGCACGTTTTTCCTCTTATGCAGATAGTGCACCGCTCCCTCAAGGCGGACTTTTCCGCGATGTATCGGAGGGTGATTGGTTTTATGATGCAGTAAAATACGTTTGTGATAATGGGCTTTTCAAAGGCACATCTGACACAGAGTTTTCGCCTAATATTCAAATGACAAGGGGCATGTTTATAACTGTTTTGTATAGATTTGCAAAAGCAGAACTTTCTGACGTGCCACAGATTTTTGAAGATGTTTCGGAAGATGCTTATTACTCTGCTCCCGTTTTCTGGGCAAATCATTGCTCGCTTATTCCGTGGGCAAAGGGTAGTAAATTTTTGCCTGATGAGCCAATAAGCCGCGAGGAAATGGTTTCAACAATGTATAATTATTGTCTTTATATATCATATGACATATCGAACATATTACCATCAGAGCCTGATACATTTTCGGATTTTGATGAGGTGTCGGATTTCGCCCGTGAGTCTATAGGATATGCTCATGCAATGGGCATTATAAGCGGGTATGAGGATGGCTCTTTGAAACCTCTTGGAACTGCCACAAGAGCGGAAGTGGCACAGGTGTTTATAAATCTTGAAAATGCATTATACTAAATGTTGACTTTAAAATTTTTTGCCACAGGCGGAATGGAGATTTTTATGATTATCACAATCGGCGGAGACGTTTGCATTACTGATGCCAACAGGGAAATGTTTGCGAACAAAGAAACAAAAAAACTTTTTGGTGATATTTGCGATGTTTATGAAGGAGCAGATTATAACATTGTAAATCTTGAATGTGCAATAACAGAGTCAGATAACAAAATCATGAAATACGGACCAAACCTTAAAGCACCTTTAAATACTGCTGCTGTTTTAAAAGAGGCAGGGGTAACACATTGCGGACTTAGTAATAACCACACATTTGATTTTGGCATCCCCGGATTTCTCGATACAATGAAAGCTCTTGATGAAAAAGGGATTACATATACAGGCACAGGCGAAAATGATACTGATGCAAGACGTGACTTGATTATAGAAAAAGATGGCATAAAAATTGCAGTTATAGCGGTTTGCGAGCATGAATATTCTTATGCTTTGCCTGACAGAATGGGCGCAAGAGAATATGACCCATATGATACAAATGATGATATTGTAAAAGCAAAAGAAAACGCAGATTATGTTATCGTTTTGTACCACGGCGGAAAAGAACATTGCCGTTATCCTTCCCCCCGTCTTCGTAAGCTCTGCCGTTCAATGGCAACTCATGGGGCAGACATTGTTTTGTGTCAGCACAGCCACTGTATAGGGTGCTACGAAAACTTTAAAGATTGCCATATAGTATATGGTCAGGGGAACTTCCACTTTGCTAAACTTGAAGGTTTTACCTCTGATATGTGGGATACCGGTCTTTTGCTTAAATTTGATATAACAAAAGATAAATGCGAAATGGAAATCATGCCGACAATCGCAAAGGATGGTTGCATTTCTCTTGCCAAAGGAGAAACACATGACAGACTTTTAAAAGAACTGGAAGAAAGAAACGAAGAACTTCTTGATGGAAGATGGCTCGAAGGATGGCATGAATTTTGTGAAGATAACCGCAGAATGTATATCACTCCGCTCGCATCACGCGATTATAACCATTTTTCCCATTATCTTGATTGCGAGGCACATACAGATGTTTGGAGAGAGCTATTCCCGACATGGAATAAGTTTAACGAGAAAGACCGTAAATAATTAAAATAAAACTCCCGTTCACAGCGAATGGGAGTTTTGCTTTAATTATTTCTTATGTGCTCATCAGCTTCAAGTGCTCTTTTAAAGCACTCAAATGCCTCGCCGTTTGAAGGATTTGCAGTGATACCTTCCTCAATCATTTTAACAAGATAGTCAAATTGTTCGTCTGTAGGTTTTCTCTTTCCTGCAATATTTATCATTTCGTAGCTTTTTTCAGGATATTTATAGTATTCTATGAGGTCGCCCTCTTCCTGATGGCTTTGTCTGTCCTTCTGATAAATAATTTTTATACTTCCCTTTGGACCTACAAATTCTTTTAAGTTATCAGAAGAAATTGTGTTGGACCAGCCGGCCTCGTAATATGCTACAGACCCGCCTGAAAGTTTAACGGTTATCATTCCATAGTTATATTTATCTTCTGGAACACTTTCCTCTGTTCTCATGCCTATTCCGGAAATATCTTCAATCTTTTCGCCTGTAAACCACTGCATAACATCAAGGTAATGTACACCGCAGTCGATAATCGGGGAAGTTTCTTTTATAAGTTCTAGGTATCTGTCCCAGTTCATTGTGTGGTGGTTTTGAACCATACGCATGATAATGGGACTTCCTATGGCTCCCCCTCTTATCATTTCGGCAACCTTTTGGTATGTATGGTTATGTCTTAAAATATGCCCCACCAGAACACGGCTTTTGGGATATTCCTTTAAAAGTCGGATAAACTCTTCTCCTTCTTCAAGGCTTGTTCCGATTGGTTTTTCTATAATAACATGTTTTCCGTTTTCAAGACACATTTTTAAGAGTTTTATGTGCGACTCGGGATATGTAGCGATAATCACAATGTCAACGAGGTTGTCTGAAATACATTCTTCTGCATTTTGGCTGGCTTTGTCAGCAGCATATTTTTTCTTAAATTTTTCTGCCTTTTCGGGTAAAGCATCACATACATAGGAAACATGAACATTATCCTTAAAATAAATGTTTTCTATATGTGTTTTTCCCATCTGCCCGCACCCTATAAGTGCCACGTTATAAATTTTACTCAAATTTATCATTCCTTTTAGTAAATTACAAATCCGCCGTTACTGCCCAGTATCTGCCCCGTAATAAATGTATCTTCCGAGAGATAAAAAACACTTTTCGCAATATCTTCTCCCGTTCCGAATCTTCCGAGAGGAGTTTCATTAATAAGCTCTTTTTTTTCTTCATCGCTCATGGAAAACATCATGTCTGTTTCAATTATGCCGGGGGACACGCAGTTAACTCTTATTCCCGAAGGTGCAACTTCCTTCGAAAGTGCTTTTGTAAACCCAATAACTGCTGCTTTTGATGCTGAGTAGTGAACTTCACATGATGCACCAACTTCGCCCCAGATTGAAGCAATATTTATAATGCTTCCGCATTTTTCGTGAATCATTGATGGAAGAACGTTATATGTAACGTTATAAACCCCGTCGCAGTTAACTGAAAACATTTTTTTCCAGTCTTCAGGTGTTATATCCCCAAAAACCTTTTGCTCTGCTATCCCTGCATTGTTTACAAGAACATCAATTTTTTTAAATTCACTAAGGATTTCACCAACCATCTGTGAAACCTCTTCGAAAGACGAAACATCGGCTTTGAAAATTTTGCAGTTTTTACCTATTTCTTTCTGGAGTTTTTGTGCCTCAACTTCCGATTTATTATAATTTATAAAAACAAAATAGCCTTCCGCCGCAAATTTTTTGCATATGGCTTTTCCTATTCCTCTTGCGCCGCCTGTTACGAGCACACTTTTCATAAACTTCTTCCCTTTTATCATATTTTCTTAATTTTAACATAATATATAAATTAGTGCAATAAAAAAATTGCAGTAAATCTGTCTTATTTTGCTCTTTTTGATAATATTTTAAGGTAAAATTCATTGACAAAATAAACCTGCGGTTGTATAATTTATTGGTAAATAAATTAAGAAAGGAAAAAGCTATGGGAAAATTATTTGGAACTGATGGAGTAAGAGGTGTTGCAAATGTGGAGCTTACTTGCGACCTTGCTTACAAAATAGGAGTTGCGGCAGCATTTGTTTTAACAAAAGAAACACATCGCAGCCCCAAGATAATAATAGGAAAAGACACTCGTATTTCGGGAGATATGCTTGAAAGTGCACTTTCGGCAGGTCTTTGCAGTGTGGGGGCAAATGTTTTAAGTCTTGGAATAGTTCCAACACCTGCGGTTGCATATCTAACAAGAAAATATGAAGCAGATGCCGGTATTGTAATTTCTGCATCTCACAACAGCGCCGAATTTAACGGAATTAAAATTTTTAATTCCAACGGATATAAATTAAGTGACGAAATTGAAGAAAATATCGAAAAGTATATTTTTGCAAATCTGGAAGGTATCCCGCTTCCGACGGGTGACCGTGTGGGCACAATTTCAAAATGCGACAGCGCAGTAGCAGACTACGTTGAATTTGCAAAAAATACAATTGACTGTGACCTTTCAGGACTTCGCATAGCTGTGGACTGCGGAAATGGTGCGTCATATAAAACTTCTGTCAAGGTTTTATCAGCTCTCGGTGCAGAGCCTTATGTAATCCACAATAATCCAAACGGAATTAACATAAATTATAAATGTGGCTCAACGCATACTGCGGAATTTCAGGAGTATGTTAAAAATATAAATGTGGATATCGGTCTTACTTTTGATGGCGATGCTGACCGCCTTCTTGTGATTGATGAAAACGGAAACCTTGTTGACGGTGACAAAATAATGCTTATTTGTGCCCTTTATCTTAAAGAACGCAATATGCTCACCAAAAATACACTTGTTACAACAATTATGACAAACTTGGGTCTAACCCTTGCAGCAAAGGAAAACGGAATAAATATTGTACAGACAAATGTCGGTGACCGATACGTTCTTGAAAAAATGCTTGAAGAGGGTTATGTGCTTGGAGGAGAAGCGTCAGGACATATTATTTTCTTAAACCATAACACAACGGGTGACGGGCTCGTATCTGCACTTCAGCTTTTGTCAATCGTTAAGAAAACAGGCAAGAAAGTTTCAGAACTTGCAGAAGTTTTCCAAACACTTCCTCAGGTTATCATAAATTCAAAGGTGCAAAATTCTAAAAAATATTCATTTAAAGAAGATAAGAAAATCATGGAAGAAATTGCGTCTTTAGAAAAAGAGTTTGACGGAAAGGGCAGAGTTTTAATCCGTGCCTCGGGAACAGAGCCTTGTGTTCGTGTAATGATAGAGGGAGAGGATATGGATATAATAAAACAGCGTGCCACATATCTTGCAAAATTAATAGAGGCAAGATTAGGATAATGAAAAATGGACAGTAAAAACTTGTTTTTACTGTCCATTTTTTAATAATTCAATTATTTCTTGTTCTCAATAGAAAAATCTCTCATGTTTTCTACCTGAGAGTCAGAAGGTCTTGTTGTGTTTGTTTTGTTCTCAAATCTTGCTTTTTCAGCTGTTGCCAAAGTTTCGTATGCCTGATGGTTTTTCTTGTTTTGGCTGCTGTTATTGTTTTTGTTGCTTGAGTTGTTGTTATTGTTGTTTGAGTTGCTACGGTTGTTTACATTGTTGTTATTGTTGTTACTGCTGTTTGAGTTATTGCGGTTGTTTGTGTTGTTATTATTGTTGTTCATTATAATTCAACTCCCTTCGTAATTATTTTTCGTTTTTTATTAATTTTTATTCCATTTTTAAAAAATTTGTGTTAAGATATTTAAAAAGGAGGTTTTATTGTGGAAGTTATAAAAGCCATTGAAGAAAGAAGAAGTATAAGAAAATTTAAAGATACACCAATAGATAAAGAAAAACTTAAAACTTTGGTAAACTGTGCACGTCTGGCAGCATTTCCCGCAAATATTCAGCCGCTTAAATTTGGAATTATTTCCGAAAAAAGGATATGTGACGATATTTTTCCGTTTACAAAATGGGCAGGATATCTCGAAGATGGAGCACCTAAAGAGAGTGAGCGTCCCACTGCCTACATAGCAGTTTGGGGAGATGAAGAAATTAAGCAAAATTTTGAAGTTGAGGCGGGTGCAGCAGTTACAAATATTTTGCTTGCGGCACACGAAATGGGAATCGCAAGTTGCTGGATAGGGGCACTTAACAGAGAAGGGCTTAAAAGAGTATTTGATTTACCTGAAAAATTTAAACTTTTGTATCTTGTTGCACTTGGATATGGTGCGCAGGAAAGCCGTGTGATTAATATGAAGGAGGGAGACGTAAAGTACTTTATGGGAGACGATAATGTTTTGCGAGTTCCGAAAAGAACAATGGAAGAAGTTTTAATATTAGAAAAGTAATTTTATCGGCTGATTTTTCAGCCGATAAATTTTTTATATTTTTTTGAAAAAAGTATTGACAAATAACAAAAGTGTTGTTATAATAAATTTGTAATCATTACAAAAGTGAAATGAAGCGAGGTGTAAGCATGTCAACTGCCGAGATACTTTCCCGTCATAATATCAAGCCATCGCTTATGAGGGTTATGATTTTTGACTTTTTAAAGGAAAACAGAACGCATCCAACGGTTGATGATATTTACAAAGCGCTGCACCCTGCCGTGCCCACCCTTTCAAAAACAACGGTTTATAATACCGTGAAGCTTTTTGTAAAGAGCGGTATCACGAAAATGGTTACCATAGAGGAGCAACAATCACGCTTTGATGGTTGCACCGATTTACACGGGCACTTTATATGCAGCGAGTGCGGCGGTGTGTTTGATTTTGAAACCGAGGAGCCGATAGTAAGCGGACTTTCTGATTTTGAAATTGTAACACATGATGTTTATTGCAGCGGCATCTGCAAAAACTGCAAAAAAAATTAAAATTTATTTATAAAGGAGTAAAAAGTTATGAAAAAATTTGTATGTTCAGTATGTGGTTATGTTCATGAGGGAGACGCAGCTCCTGAAAAATGTCCTGTTTGCAAAGTTCCTGCTGAAAAATTTAACGAAATGGTTGAAGGCGCAGCTCTTGCGGCAGAGCACGAATATGGTGTTTATGGCAAAACTGTAAAAAACAATCCAGATATCAGCGAAGAAGATAAAAAATATATCTTTGAACAGCTTATGGCAAACTTTAACGGTGAGTGTGCAGAAGTTGGAATGTATCTTTGCATGGCAAGAATTGCTCACAGAGAAGGTTATCCTGAAGTAGGACTCTACTGGGAAAAAGCAGCCTATGAAGAAGCAGAACATGCTGCAAAATTTGCAGAGCTTCTCGGTGAAGATTTGGAGCCTAATATGAAAGCTACTACAAAAGACAACCTCAGATGGAGAGTTGATTGCGAATATGGCGCAACACAGGGTAAATTTGACCTTGCTTCCTGTGCAAAGAAAAACGGCCTTGATGCAATTCATGACACAGTGCATGAAATGGCAAGAGACGAAGCTCGCCACGGAAAAGGTCTTGAAGGACTTCTTAACAGATACTTTAAATAATATGAAAAGGCAAGTAGGATTTATTCCTGCTTGCCTTTCCTACCAATTATTTTATCTGGAAAGAAGGAAACGGAAATGCCCGGTATTGGTAAAAGATTTTTGGCAGCTATAAATTATCCGAGAACACTTCCCGTTTATTTGTGCGCTATATGTTCAAAACAAAAACATCTTATAAAAGCAGATGTTGCGAGATGGAATGAGATTGATGGGATAAACTTTAATTTGTTTGAGTCAATAAATTGGTATATGACATACAAAAAGGAATTTCGTAATCTTATCCAGCACCGCCTTAAAAATCCATCACGTTCATTGGTGTCCTTCCTGCATTTCATGATTGCAAGGATTTTGTGGAAACCTTTGGAAACACTTTATATATACACCGAGGATATTGGTGGTGGTTTATATATTCAGCATGGTTTTTCCACTATTATAACTGCAAGAAAGATAGGGAAAAACTGCAGGATATATCAGCAGGTAACGATTGGATATAAAGGACAGTTTAATCCCGTATTGGAGGACAATGTGTCTGTCACTTGTGGTGCAAAGGTTTTGGGGGATGTTACAATGCACTCTGGAAGTTTGGCGGGAGCGGGGGCAGTTGTTTTAAAGGACGTGCCTGAAAATGCAATTGTGGGCGGTGTTCCTGCAAAGATAATTGGATATAAGGATGAAAACAATCTCAATTTTCAGGGATAATGGAGGTTTTAGCATGATTGAAAATTATACAGTATGTAATTGTATGAAGGTAAGCTATAATGATATTGCAGATGCTTTACATAGTCTGAAAAATTTTGACGATGTATTGGGTGCATTTAAGAAAGTTCAGGATGTAACCCACTGTTCTACAGGGTGTGGAGGATGCCACCAGAAGGTTTTGGATATAATATCGGAAATTATGAGTGGGGCAGAAAATTAAAGAAAGGGAGTTGTTTTATGGATAAGAAAGTTTCAGCATTACTTAATGAGCAGATAACGAAGGAACTTTATTCTGCGTACTTGTATCTTGGTTTTTCAGTATTTTATGAGGCACAGGGTCTTGATGGTTTTGCAAACTGGTACATGATTCAGGCGCAAGAGGAGCGTGACCACGCAATGCTCTTTTTGAAATACTTGCAGATGTGCGGAGAGAAGGTTGAGCTTGGGGCAATAGATAAGCCTGATAAACAGCTTAAAACTCTTATGGATCCGCTTTCGGCAGGCCTTGAGCATGAGCAGTATGTAACAAGCCTTATAAATGATATTTATGGAGCAGCATACGAGGTTAAGGATTTCAGAACAATGCAGTTTCTCGATTGGTTTGTAAAGGAACAGCTTGAAGAAGAAAAAAATGCAGATGATATGATTAAGAAAATGGAGCTTTTCGGCGGCGACAGTAAGGGGCTTTACTCGCTTGATGCGGAATATGCTGCAAGAGTTTACAGTGCACCGTCTTTAGTGTTATAAATATCAAGGGAGTGTTTAAAAACACTCCCTTTTTCAGTTCATTTTTTCCCCGCATTTGGAGCAGAAAACGCTGTCTTCTGCGACCTCGCATCCGCAACCCGAACATAATTTTATGTTTTTGTATGCACGGAGTTTTTCGCGAAGTGCAGAGATTTCTTCGTATTTTCCATCAATTTCTTTGCAATGAGCTTCAATGATTTCTGAAGGGTCATTGCCTGATTTGATGCTGTTATAAACCGCTTCGCCTATTTCTCTTAATAGTTTTTCTGTTTCGTTTTCCATATCGCGAATGGCAAACTTGATTTTTGTAACTTCCACGATTTCGTTTGACTTGTCAACGGCTGTTTTTGTTGCACCTGCAACTGTTTCTTTAAGTTTCTCAAAAAAATCCATAGCTATTCCTCCTTAAAAATATTTTTCTATCGTGATAAGTGCATCATTTTCTGAGATGCACTTTCCATGTTCTTTAAGATATGGCAGGGTAATTTCATCCTTTTTCATTTCTCTGCCAAACTCGTTTATAATAGTACCGTAAGGCTTAAAAAGCACAAGGTAATATTTTTTTCTAAATAAATAGAGGGATGATTTTTCTATATCATTTTCAAGCGTTGCAAATTCACAAAGGTCATCAAAATTTTCAAATTCATAGATAAAATGAGAGTTTTGCTGTACTGCTTTTGCACGAAGTTTACCTTTTCCTAATGTTTGCAAATGCGTGTCAAGATTTGTTATAAATAAAATAATCGCATCGCCTTTGCCTGGTTGTGCTTCAATCATGAGGTTTGAGCCTTTGGCAAAAAAACCCGTTTCGTCTTCAGCTCTTTTTATAAGAATTTTAAAAAGTTCTCTTGCTTTTGGTGTGTCTGTTATAAGGCTTTGGATTGTGATGCCCCATCTTTCCATGTCTTCACGGGAAACGGTAAATTTGATTTTGCTTTCCGAAAGCTTTTCTATTTTCATATTTTCACCACCAATTAAAACTGCTTTATTTATAGTATATTCTTAGAAAAGCAGATATGTTAAATCTTGTTAAAATAAGGTTTTCTTTCATTGAAAGAGGCAATATAGTTAAAACCTGCTCTCTTTGCAAGTTCAATGCCTTTTTCAATGGAGAAGCCAACATTTTGAGGGGTATGTGCATCGGAGCCTATTGTGAGTATTTCTCCGCCCATGGACTTATATTTTTTAATAAGCTGAATGGGCGGGAGCGGAGTATCACCCTTCTCCCTGAGAGTTGAAACGTTTATTTCCATACCTTTTCCGTTTGCCACAATCTGGCGAAGTACCAAGACCGCCAAATCTTCATAGTCGTGAAGGTTTACGGGTATTTTCTGCTTTCCTATGTAACGGCAGATGTAATTTAAGTGTCCGAAAACATCATAAAGCCCTGTTTTTGCCGCTTCTGCCGCTTCCAGAAAATATTCCTCGAGCCACTGCGAAACATTTGACATGGTGTAAGACTGAAACGCCAAATCCCTGTCACCTGATAAATTGTGAACGGAGCCTATTACGAAATCATAAGGGTGGGAAGATAAAAGATTTTCAACTCTTTCTTTGTAAAGTTGTGCCTGACCTGCTTCAACACCTGCAACAATGCGGATTTTGTCACCGTATTTTTCACGAATCTCTTTTATTTTTTCAAAATAAGCCGCAGCATTATATTCGGGAGTTTCTTCCTCTTTTTCAAATGGGTCAAAATGGTCGCATATTGCAATTTCCGAAAGACCCATGGATATTGCTTTTTCTGCTATTGCTTCAATTTCCGCCTGGGAATCGAAGGAAAATTTACTGTGTATGTGATAATCTGCCAAAAACATTACGTCAACTCCTTGCTATATAATTATATAGCATTTTATATCAAAAATCAATAGCTGTAACATAGTTGAAATAAAAAATCTTTGACTTTACAAATATTTTTTGTTAAAATATAGTAAGGAGTGGTTTAGCTTGAAAAAGAAAGTTGCATTTTACACTTTAGGGTGTAAAGTTAATCAATATGAAACAAACGCCATGGAAAAGATATTCAAAGAGGGCGGATGGGAAGTTGTGCCCTTTGAAGAATACGCAGATGCTTACGTTATAAATACGTGCACAGTTACAAGTGTAGGGGATAAGAAAAGCCGTCAGATACTTCGCCGTGCCAAAGGGCAAAATGAAAAGGCGGTTATTGTGGCGGCAGGATGTATGGCACAAATTGCACCTGATGACGTCAAAAAGATGGGGGTCGTGGACGTTATTTTGGGAACTAATCACAAAGGCGAAGTTTTGAACGCCGTAGAAAAGGCGGCAGAAGGAAAAGTGTGGCTTTTAGATGACGTTTCCAAAACAAAAATATTTGAAGAAACCCCTCTTGATACATTTGAGGGCAGAGAGAGAGCCTATATAAAAATTCAGGAAGGGTGCGACCGGTTTTGCAGTTACTGCATAATTCCTTATGCAAGAGGTGCGGTGCGCTCACGAAATGAAGAAGAAATTTTAAAAGAGGCGAAAAGGCTTGGGGAAGCAGGCTTTTGTGAAATAGTTTTAACGGGGATTCATGTGGCATCTTATGGCAGAGGAACGGATAAAAATTTGGCTTTTCTTCTTGAAAAACTTTCAGAAATTGAAAGTATAGAAAGAATTCGCACAAGTTCTATAGACCCTCTTGCATTTACTGATGAATTTATTGATACTGTGGCATTACTTCCGAAGGTTTGTCCGCATTTTCATATTTCCCTTCAAAGCGGAAGCGAAGAAGTTCTCAGAAAAATGAACAGAAGATATACACCCGATATGTATTATGAAATACTTTGCAAATTAAGAACGAAAATTCCTGATGTTGCAATTACAACGGACGTTATAACGGGTTTTCCGTATGAAAGCGACGAAGAATTTCAGAAAAGCCGTGAGTTTGTGAGAAAATGCGGTTTTGCGTCAGCGCACGTTTTCCCATATTCTGAAAGGCGCGGAACACCTGCCGCATCTTTTCCCTGCTCTGTTCCAAAAAGTGTGAGAGCGGAGCGCGTAAAAATTATGAGCGAAACTGCGGCAGAAAGTAAAATGGAGTTTATAAAAAACTTTGTGGGCAGAAAAATGCATGTTCTCATTGAGCATAAAAATGCCGACGGATTTTTTGAAGGATTTACAGGAAACTACATTAAAACTCTCGTTTCGGGAAATGTTACTCCGGGGAATATATATCAAGTGGATATAAGAGGGATAAAAGGCGAATGTTTGGTCGGGGATTATATTGACAAATAAGGCAAATAATAATAAAATAGTTAGAGAGTTTGTTATCAGGGAGACCGATTTATATGAAAAGCAACAAAGAACTTAAACGTCAACTGATAGAAAAAGAAATACACAGTATAGTTTTGTCTGACAGCCGTGCCATTTTGGCTGACAACCTTATGAGAAGGAGAAAAAGGCTCGGTAACATTTCGGTGGGAGATACTGTGCTTGTTTTTGAATTTTTGTCAAACAAAAAGAAAAAGGATAAGTCTTTTGAAGGTGAGTTTCTTTATAGACTTACGGAAGGGACCGTAAAGCAGGTTACAAATAGCGGGTTTTTAATCGATGGTGTCGGACATACAGGAAAGAAAACCATAGAATTTGTCAATAAGGCACACATAATAAACGGAACAATTCAGCTTTTGCTGAAAGAAAAAAGGACTAAAGAATGATATATTTTGATAACAGTGCAACTACAAAGCCCTCAGAAAGCACAATAAATGAAGTGGGCAGGATTATGAAAAATGTTCTGGGGAATCCTTCCTCGGGACACAGTGCAGGCATGAATGCGGCGGCAGAACTTAAAAAAGCAAGAGAGGAAGTAGCAAGGTCTTTGAAGGTTTCGTCCGATGAATTTTATTTTACCGGGAGCGGAACTCTCGCTGATAATATTGCAATTTTCGGCGGAGCAAAACGCGGAGTGGGCAGTCACATTGTAACCACTGCTACAGAGCATCACGCAGTGCTTCACAGCATTAGGGAGCAGGAAAAAAGAGGCTTTGAAGTAACTTATGTAAATCCTGACAAAGAAGGAAACATAAGTGCAGAAAGCATTATAAATGCTCTTCGCGAAAACACATGTCTTGTAAGTATTATGCGAACAAATAACGAAACGGGTGCAATTTATCCCGTGGAAAAAATAAAAAGTGCAATGAAAAGTATTTGTCCGAGAGCATATCTTCATGTGGATGCGGTTCAGGCATTCGGAAAAGAAGAATTAAACCCTGCAGCATGGGGAGTAGACCTTCTTTCTGTAAGCGCTCATAAAATTCATGGACCTTTGGGAATTGGCGGACTTTATGTTTCAAAGAATGTTTCCCTTGGCGGCTTTATTTTCGGCGGCGGTCAGGAAAAAGGAATTCATTCGGGAACTGAAAATCTTCCTGCGGCGGCAGGCTTTGCAGCGGCTGCAAAAGAAATTATTTATAATAGTGATAACGTAAAAGAAATAAATTCATATATGCGAGATGCTCTTTTAAAAGAAGGGCTTGCCACTATAAACAGTCCCATAGATGCATCTCCCTTTATACTTAATGTTTCTTTTGACCCCATTCCGTCAGAAGTTATATTAAACGCATTGTCGGCAGAAGGGGTTTGTGCTTCGGCAGGTTCTGCCTGTGCGGCAAACCGCTCGGGCGAAAGCCATGTTTTAAAAGCCATGGGAAAAAGCCCTAAAAGTGCGATAAGATTTAGTTTTTCAAAAGATAACACTTTGGAAGAAGCTAAAAAAGTTTTAGAAATATTAAAAGAAACAATTCCAATGCTTCGTGCAGTAATTAAAAAATAATCAGGAGACAGAAATGAAAGAATTAGTACTTATAAAATACGGAGAAATTATCTTAAAGGGTCTTAACCGACATGTTTTTGAGGACAGACTTGTAAATAACATAAAAAAAGTTGTGGGAGATAAAGCTAAAGTTTATAAATCCCGTGCAACAATTTATGCAGAGCCTGCATCCCCCGAATATAATGACGAAATAGTTGAAAAGGTAAGTAAAGTTTTTGGAGTGGTTTCAGTAAACCGTGCCGCAATTTGCGAAAAAAGCCTTGATGATATATTAGCGGTTGCAACAGAGTATCTTAAAGGGGAGCTTTCGGAAGCTGCAACATTTAAAGTAGAAACTAAGAGAGCAGATAAAACTTTCCCTCTTAAATCACCTGAAGTAAGTCGTGAAATTGGTGGGGGAATACTTTCGAAATTCCATCACCTTACAGTTGATGTTAAAAATCCTGACGTTTTGGTAAATGTTGAAATAAGAGAAAGTGCCGCTTACGTTTATTCCAAAAAAATAAGCGGTCAGGGCGGAATGCCCACGGGCAGCAGCGGCAAGGCAATGCTTCTTTTGTCAGGAGGGATTGATAGTCCCGTTGCAGGCTACCAGATTGCAAAAAGGGGAGCAGTTCTTGAAGGGGTACACTTTTTTGCACACCCATTTACAAGCGAGCAGGCAAAGCAAAAGGTTTTGCATCTTGCAAAAATTTTGTCAGGCTACACAGGCGGCATAAAGGTGCATGTTGTACCATTTACAAAGCCACAGCTTCAGATGCGTGAAAAATGCCCCGAAGAGCATCTC
>JAZOQG010000069.1:0-43559 GCA_045656005.1 Clostridia bacterium | reverse complement strand
CATTTATAATAGTTTTTGAACCCGATGATGTGCAGCCTGTACCTCCACAAACAAGAACATGAGCGCGCACCTTGTCAACAATTTTATTTTCAAGTTCACTTTTGCGAAGAGAAACTTTTGCCAAACCCTCTTCGCGTATCGATTTAATTTCATTCAGGTCTTTCATAACTATACCTCCAATTCATCATTACTGCATGTATTTTTTCAAAATACCTTCAACTTCTTCCGGTGTAAGTTTTCCATAAACATCTTCACCAACAGTCATAACAGGCGCGAGACCACACGCACCTATGCAACGGGTTGCTGTAATAGAGAACAAACCGTCAGGTGTGCATTCTCCAACCTTGATGCCCAAAACTTTCTCAACTTTTTCGAGCAAAAGATCTGCACCTTTAACATAACATGCAGTTCCAAGGCAAACTCCTACTTCGTATTTGCCCTTCGGATTTAAGGAGAACTGAGCATAGAATGTAACTACACCATAAATTTCAGCCAAAGGAACGTCAAGTCCTTCTGCAATCATTGTCTGAACCTCAATCGGCAGATAACCATAAATGTTTTGTGCCTCGTGCAAAACAGGGATTACAGCGCCGGGCTTATCTTTGTGCTGATTAATAACCGCCTGGAGTTTGGCAGCTTGTTCTTCAGTTCCGTTAAATGGTATTGCTTGTGCCATTTTGTATGTACCTCCTAAAGTTTGATAGTATATCATTTGCATTATAACAATATATCGTTAATATTATATCAATTTCAGTTTGAAATAGCAAGTCGTTTATCTATTTTTGTAACTTTTGTGCAATCCGTCAAAAACTTTTGTGCACTTTTTACACATCTCTACATAATAACACTTTTTTTGTACCATACGTAAAATTTCTTTGACTTTTTGCCCTTTTTATGTTATCATGTAATATAATGGATTTTTTATGAGGAGTGAATAAATTGTCGGAAAACAAGAATATGACGGCTGAAGTTCAGCAGGATTTAAACGAAATATTGCAGGTAAGAAGGGACAAACTTGCAGATTTGCAGCAAAACGGCAAGGACCCTTTTCAGATAACTAAATTTAACCGTACACACACATCGAAGGATATTACAGAAGGCTACAAAACCGAGGAAAGAACAGTAGTTTCACGCGGTGAAGAAACTCAGATTACTGCAAAAATCTCTCCCCTTGACGGTCAGATAGTTACCGTTGCAGGAAGAATTATGTCAAAGCGCGGTATGGGAAAAGTTGGTTTTGCTCACATTCAGGACATTCATGGCAAAGTTCAGCTTTTTGTTAAAAAAGATATTTTGGGCGAAGATGACTATAACACCTTTAAAAAATATGATATCGGTGATATAGTAGGTGCCGAAGGCGAAGTGTTTACAACACAGACAGGTGAAATTTCAGTTCGTGTAAACACGATTACTTTACTTTCAAAATCCCTTCAGCCGCTCCCCGAAAAGTTTCATGGTATGACAAATACAGACCTTCGTTACAGACAGCGTTATGTTGACCTTATCATGAACGAAGATGTAAAAGATACATTCATAAAACGTTCAAAAATTATAAGCACAATCCGTTCATACCTTGCAGGCGAAGGCTTTTTAGAGGTTGAAACACCTATGCTTATTTCAAATGCAGGCGGTGCAGCTGCCCGTCCTTTTGAAACACATTTTAATGCTCTTGACGAAGACTTCAAACTTCGTATTTCCCTTGAGCTTTACTTAAAACGTCTTATCGTAGGCGGTCTTGAGAGAGTTTACGAAATAGGCAGGGTTTTCAGAAATGAAGGACTTGACACACGTCACAATCCTGAATTTACTCTTATGGAGCTTTATCAGGCATATACTGATTACCACGGCATGATGGATTTGACCGAAAACCTTTACCGCCATGTTGCAAACGAGGTTTTGGGAACTACAAAAATCACATATAACGGCATTGATATGGATTTGGGTAAACCGTTTGAAAGAATTACAATGCTTGACGCAGTAAAGAAATACTCAGGTGTTGACTTTAATGAAATCAACTCTGTCGAAGAGGCAAGAGCCGCAGCAAAAGAACATGGTGTTGAGTATGAAGACCATCATAAAAAGGGTGATATCTTAAACCTTTTCTTCGAAGAATTTGTTGAACACCACTTAATTCAGCCAACATTTGTTATGGACCACCCTGTTGAAATCTCACCTCTTACAAAGAAGAAACCTGAAAATCCTGATTACGTTGAAAGATTTGAATTTTTCATGAATGGCTGGGAAATGGCAAACGCATATTCAGAACTTAATGACCCTATCGACCAAAGAGAACGCTTTAAAGCACAGGAAGTTCTTCTCGCACTCGGCGACGAAGAGGCAAATACAACTGATGAGGACTTTATGCGTGCACTCGAAATCGGTATGCCTCCTACAGGCGGCATCGGATTTGGTATCGACAGAATGTGTATGCTTTTAACAGATTCTGCTGCAATCCGCGATGTACTCCTCTTCCCAACAATGAAGCCACTCGATAAGTAAACATCCGTATTTTCAAGGGTTTAAGGGTAACATAAACCAAAATTTACCCACATTTTACCCATTTTGAAAAATTAAAGAACAACTATATGACACAAAAAATGAACCCCACCATTGCATATTGCAAAGGTGGGGTTAGCTTATTATTTTAAAACCCAATTGGCATGCTATATCTATAATTTTCTTTCCTGTCTCTATTGCCTCTGGGTTTCCCTTAATTATTCCTTCAAAGCATTACAAACCATGCCGCTTCCATGCAGTGGTCGGAGTTTACAATTCTTCCAACAGGAAATTTAGAATCTCACCCGTGTCGCTTACACTTTGCCCTATGTATATTTTACCATTGCTAAAATATTAGCAAATTTCTCTTCATAATTTTTATTTTATCTGATTTTTTTCAACACACATATAATCACCGCATTCTTTTATGATTATATCACAAAAACCATTGTTATAGCAACAAAACCCGGCAGCTGAAATATCTGCCGGGTTTCAATATTTGCTAATAATACAAACTTTATCTTTTTAGGTATCTGTCATAAGCATCTTGCCTGAATTTAACAGATTTTTCAAGTTCAAATTTATTTATCTGATTCAGATACTCGTCAAATTTTTCAATAGGCTCATTACCAACAATAAACTTGAGAATCATTTCATCAACATATGTTTTAACGTTTGCCATAATATTGGCGTCGATATCACTTTCTTCCGGAAGTACATAAATGTTGGGGATAATATGCTCTCCCATATTAGTTTTCATCCATTCCTTCTGAGCATTTTTCTGCTGCTGTGTCGGATAATACTGCTGCATATATCTTTCATCCTGTACCATAATTCCGTTATAGCAGGAGCGCATATAAAGCCCCATTGCATTTCCTATTGACAAGCCATCGGGATTATTAAGAATTAAATCTGTATATTCCGGATATTTTTCGCCGTCTTTATCTACCCAGTTATAGCTTTCTCCTTCAATGCCGAAGTTAAAGAGATTATGCCCTTCCTCGGTAAAACCGAAATCGAGAAAACGTGCCGCAAGTTCAATGTTTCTGCAGTTGTTTGAAATTCCAACGCCACAACCAATATTTGTTGTTTTTGAAACATGGCCATATTCAGCAGTAGTACCGGCTTTTTCAGAAGGATAAGATGTACCCACAAGGTCAAATTTGCTTCTGTCTGTTTCAGCAGTCAAAAGTGTTCCCATGCCACTTCCTGCCCAAAGCAAAGTGGCACCCGCCTCGCTATTTAAAAGCTTTGCTTTAATTGTCTTATCATCAACAGTTGCGATATCCGCATCAATAAGACCTTCTTTATACCATTTGTTGAGGGTTATCAAAAGGTCTTTCATCTGAGGTTCTGTGTAGCCGTAAACGATTTCGTCACCATTTTTATACCAGTTTGGACTAATACCAAATCCCGGCGCAAATGCGGAAAGCGTAGTTGAAACATTGCCTATAAATGGTGATTCAACCCCTGCATCTTTGAATGCTCTTAAAACTTTTTCCCATTCTGCTATTGTTTTAGGAGCCTCAAGTCCTGTTTTTTCAAGAATATCTGCTCTGAGTGCCGGACCCATCGCCACCTGTAATATACCCGGCTGAATGAACATTGGTACGGTAAAATAGCTTCCTGCATCCGTTTTGCTGTCTTTATCCCAGTCCTCGTTTTCCTTAAGGACTCCTTTAAAGGCAGGCATATACTCATCAATTATATCATTTAGTTTATGTATATATCCGTCACCAAGAGCTGCTTCAGGGCCACCGGGATATGCCGACCAATCGTTTTGTACAAGGTCAGGTAATTCATCAGACGCTAAAAGTATTTGAAATTGTTCGTTTCCTTGCCCTGCCTGAGGATGAATGTAATTAATTTTAACTCCTGTCATTTCAGCTATCTTTTTACCGAGAGGAATATCGGCAAAGTTTTCATATTTGTGATTCCACATGATGCTGGAGCCCATCCAGTATTCTAAAGTGTCGTCACACTGCACAGGGTAAATCTTGTCACCATTCACCGTTACAGGTGAACCATTTTTCTCAATAGCAGTTTGTTTGCTTTGACACCCTGCAATGCTCACCAAAACTAAAATAAGACTCATGCAGAGAGCTATGCTTTTGTAAATTTTTCTTTTCATGAAATATACCTCCTTAAATTTTTATATGTTAACCAAAATTAACATAAACTGAATTAATACGTGGCGTGCCGCAACCACTTTTTGCTTTAAGTGTAAGCCTGTATCTAAAAAATGTGCCGCAAATGTTTTTATCCGAAACATCCTCTCCGTTTTGCAAGCAGTGTTCCCAGGCTTTTTCTTCGAGCTCTTCTTTGCTTTTTGCCGAAATCATGTGCATATGGACTTCGGTTGTACCGGGAATATCTCCATCCCACGAAGCAGATAAAACCTTTGCCTTTTCAGAAAGCTCATAAACTTCGGAGTAGTAAAACTCGTCATCACTTCTGTCCATTACATTACCGATGTCAACGGTTGTCATTCCGTGACAACCAATAGTGGGCAACGCAGTACGATTTGTTTCACTTATCCCATCAGGACCGCCCCAATAAACATACGAATCACACTCGTGATTGCCTTCTTTTTTATGACTTGCAACTGCCAAATCGGTATAACCATCACCGTTAAAGTCACCTGCAAGACATCCACATCCTGAATTATTGCGAATAAGCATTTTATTCTTCACGGAGAAGGTTCCATCCTTACTGCCATAATATACAAACGAGTCAACATCTCTTATTCGCGAATTTGAATAAGATGTAGCATAAATATCAAGTATTCCGTCATTGTTAAAATCGCCTATTGCAATAGAATTTACACACCATGCAGGCAGGCATGTTTTTCTGTTTTCCGAAAAACCTTGCCCGCTTCCCCAGTAAATTGTAATATACGACTCTCTAATTTCTTTTTTACCGGGAACTATGTGACCACCAAGTATTAAATCAGGATATCCGTCGCCATCAAGGTCTGCAACATTTGCACACCCTGCACCAACAGTTGCGAGCGTTTGCTTATTTTTGGCTGAAAACCCATCAGGTCCGCCCCAAAGTATGAAACAGTTTTTACCCGTAATCTGCGAAATAAATAAATCAAGATATCCGTCGCCATTAAAATCTGCCGCATAAAGCCAGCGAAGCCCACCAAAATCTGTTAATATTTTCCACTCTTCATCGGTATAGTCAGGGTCTTTATCTTCTTCATCCCATGGAAATGGAGTAAAACTTTCAGGATTTGGACCAAAAACTATTTTTTGCACATTATCGTCGTTGTATCCTTCGGGTCCGCCTCTGTATATGCGTATCTCACGGTTTTTTATTCCACCCGTTACAATATCAAGATATCCGCATTTTCTAAAATCGCCTATTGCCATACCGTGAGGTAATATCATAGGGATTTTTTCGCATTTATTTTTATCCGGACCGTTACCATCATTATGATAAATATAAATACCCTCACAAAGGTGCGGAGCATTTTCTCCGCAGTTTACAACCATAACATCAGGGTGTCCATTGTCGGTAAAGTCAATCATTGCACCTTCGACCGCTGCCATAGCGGGAAGGGTGATTTTTCTCTCGGGCATATAACCGTCTTTGTCACCTAAATAGATATAAATCTCTTCGTCACCATTCGGTCTCATACCCTCGTGATTTATAAATACGACCTGATAATTTTCTTTCTTACCGCTGTCACCAACACAAATTCTACCACAACAAAGTCCCTTAACATCGTGTTTTTCTTCTATATTGCCACTCTCGTCGAAAAGAAGAATCTGACAATCATTTTCATGGGTTTGACGAGTAGAAGTCTGGGCAACAAAAACATAACTTCTTCCACCATCAAAAAGAGGCGAAATTGTTGCTGTTCTTGCGGCATTTGTTTTAAATTTGATTGCTTTTTCCATGTCGTAATTATCTTTTTGAAGCAAAAGATAACTGTCTTCAATTTTGTCACGGTCGCTTTGGCAAAGAATAATAATGTCCTCGCTGTCTTTTGCTGTTACTGCACCACTTGTGGCATAAACTGCGTTTATATTTTCAATTCGTTTAAAAGTATTAATGTTTCTGTTTTCGTCAAAATATTCAAACACTGCATCGCCCATATCGGAGCGGAAAATGCATTTTTTACCTCCGACATCTATAACTGATGCAACCCATGGCAGCCATCTCATATGAATTCTGCCTGCAGTTGTGGTTTCCATTTCCTCGTGAATTTCAATCTTGCACTTAAGTTCGGTAAAATTATCTTCGCTTATTCCTTCATTGCTTCCCCAATAAATTCTAAGCTTGCCCGACTGTGTAAGAACATATAAATCATCATATCCGTCGCCGTCAAAATCACCTGAAACTGCACTTATAGCATCGGATGGCATATCAAAAAACGTATTGCTTTCAATTCCAAGCTTTCCTTGCTCAAAAATACGCAGTTTTCCTCCGCCCACAAAAATTATATCATTTTTGCCGATGCCACGGAAATCGCCTGCACAAACTGCGGTTGCCGCAGGTGCTACAAGCTCTGTTTTATATTTTTCGCTGTAGCCTCTCTCCGAGCCAAAGAAAATGGTTGCAGTTGTATCGCTTAAAACGCCATCGTGCTGACATGCCACAATTAAATCCATTTTTCCGTCGCCAGTAATATCAGCCATACATGCGTCAAATGAACCACGTGTGTAAAGCTCAGAGAAATTGCCTTCAAAGGGATTGTTATAAAGATGAAGTGGCGGCCTTTCTCCCATCGAATGGCTGTTTGCAAACAAAAGGTCAACATAGCCGTTGCCTGTTAAATCATACTGATGAATTCTCTGCAGAACACCTTTTGCAGAAACGTAAAGATTTTGTCCGCCGTTTCCCAAAGTGCCCTTCATAAATTCTTCAAATCCTCTTTTTTCCCATGTATGTATCTTCATAAGATAGCCTTTCTGTTTAAAATTATTTTTGTACAAATGAAAAATCATCTATGTAAGCCGTAAAGGCATTATCTGTTCCCGCTCTTATCTGCAGGGCAGAAATATTCTCTGTAGCAGGCATATCTCCATATCCGTTTGAATAGTGAGGTCCTGAATATACTAACTCATTATCAACGTAATATTTGTTTGTTCCCACGCCGTTTGCCACATCGTATTCTATTTTTATTCTTCTGTAATCAGACCAGTCGGCATATCTTCCGTTAGCAAAAGCATATCCATAGGACTGCTTATTTATATAAGTAACCGTGCTGAGTGGCCATGAACCAAATTCAAAATTAAGTATGCCGTTTCCATATGTATCACATTCAAGCTTAATGTCAAATTCACACACAAAGCCCCTGCCGTTTTTTGTTCCTACATCGGCTATGATTACAGGTCTTTCTCCACTACCGTCTGTCTCAATTTTCAAAGCCTTTCCACTGCCGTGTGCGCATACAGTTATATCACCCGTGTGACGAAAGCCAATATTTTGCGGCAATGCACCAAGCGAAAGATTATCAAAAGAATATTCTGCCTGTACCTGATATTTAATTTTCTCTGTAGGCTCAACTGCTTTTAATTTGTCAACAAAATCCTTTGCGGTAATTTTGCCGTCGAATAGTGGTGGCATTTCTCTCGAAATAAGGATGTACATATTACTCCTTAAAGCAAGCATCATAGACGAACCTGATGTTTCACCATCGGCAAGGCAAAAGGCATGTACTGTTCCCTGATTACCACCTGCACCCTGCCCGGGTGAATAAGTATATGAGCCGTCACTCGTTTGATGTCTTTTTGATTTTTCCAGAGTTTTATTTATCAATGCAGGAATACTGTTTATAAATTTCTGATAGTTCTCGTAACTTATGTAGCTTTGGTGAAATGTTGCACTGCTTAGAAGTGAAATTGCATTTGAAATGTGGCAAGCGTTTGTATATTCAACATTATCGGAAAGTATTATACTTATAACGCTGTCAAGAAGCTTATCATAGTATGGATAGATAAGGTCCTTGCCTTTCATACTTTCATATCTGCTTTCTCCCCAGTAAGATGCAATTTTATATGTTCCGCTCATTGCATCCTGGCTTACTTCGTGAGTGTCAAATTTTCCTGTTTTAGTGTTAAGATGCCCGAGCATTCCTGTTTCAGGGTCAATCCTCTCACTTATAAGCTCTACCGCATATTCAAAATAACCTGCCGACCTTATCTGCCCCATATTTGAAAGCAGAAGAGAGCCTGCTCCGTAGAGAGAAGTGTCCCATGTAAGAGAGTCAAACCAGGCTTTAAAGGCTTCTTTTGAACTGAATTTGTTGTCGTCTAATGAAGCGCTTAAAAGCGATACCTTACCTTGTGCCAGACGTTCTTCCGGTGTAAGATAAAGAGGTCTTCCTCCTGCAAGGGAGCAAAGCTGACTTGCGGCAGAAGTTTCGTAAAGACGTTTGCTCTCGCCAACATATTTGCCCCATGGTGCCTCGTACCAATAGCCGTCTTCATCGCTTTGATACATTTGTGCAAAATTTAAAAGCTTTGCACGCATCTCAGGGGTGTACTCTTTTATTATGTCTGAAGTAGAAATCCCGAGCATATTTGCAACAGAGCCAAGGTGCTTTGCTGTGCTTTCTCTGTCAGGATAAAATCCTTCGGTATATTTTGCGTTTGTTTTAAAATAAAATCCTCCGCTTTCGCTGTCATAAAGCCCCAAAATCCAGTCAATCAACTTTTCGCTGTATAAAGTATCGTCAAAGTTTTTTATGGCAGTTAATAATTCTTCTGTTGCTTTTGGAGAAATAACAATTCTTTTTCTGTTAGAACCAAATTTTTTTATAAAAACATCTGTATCTGTTGCATCTGCAATAAAACTATATGGCACCATAATAACACCATTTAAAACCTTTGCAGGTGAAGATAGTGTAACATTCGATTCATTAATTTTAGCTACTGTGCTTTCGTTTACAACCTTGATGTTCTTGTCAGCAGAATTTGCCGTGACACTATTTTTATCTTCAGTACATTCCATCCCGAAAGCACTGAAGATTTCGCAAAACGGAATATAAATTTCAGAACCATTCTTTACAGGATTTTTTGAAAGATTTAAAAGATTTCCGAAAAGCGATACTTGTATGGGAAAACTTCCATCAAAACGAAAATCGAGCTTGGCCTCGGATGAAACTTTCATGTTGTCATATATAAGAAAACCTTTTAAAATATGTTCTCTGTCAAAGGTTATTGTATCTGTTTTTAAATTTACTCCACTTTCACCCGGATTTATTTTTTGGGTCTTTGCTCTTATGTCCAAAAGGTTATTATCCCCATCATATAGCGCAGTAAAAAGCATAGCAGTTTTCGCAATATTTTCATTATTTGAAAGGGTAGCACTGCTGCAGACATTTCCGGTTTCGTTTAAATAAACCTCTCTGTAAGCCGCTGCCCCATTGTTTTCAGTTTTCAAAAGTAGCAGGACTTTATTTTCGCCTGTATCTGCCAGTAAAGACTGTTGCAGTAAATTTATAAGTAATAAAGCAGAAAATAAAACAGTAAAAAATTTTTTTACTAAAACTTTCATAAATAATAGTCCTTTTTTAATAAATGGGGACAAGGAATTTTCCAAGTCCCCTTAAACCTTAAATTATTTCTTTTCGTGAAATTCAAAGTTATCTATGTATGCCTCGAAAGGTTCGGTTGAGCTTGCTCTTATCTGAAGAGCAGGAACGTTTTCCATGGCAGGCATATCACTATATCCGTTTGAATAATGCGGTCCTGTATAAATAAGCTCGCCATCAATATAATACTTATTTTCACCCTCGCCGTTTGCAACATCATATTCAATCTTTACTCTCTTGTAATCTGACCAGTCATCAAAAGCCTTGCTTGAAAATGCATATTTTCCTGCGGATTTATTGAGAAAAATTGATGTTGAATTAAAGGCACTTCCAAATTCAAATGTCAACAAATACGCAGTTATTACAGGGCTTGAAATTTTAATATCAAATTCGCAAACAAAGCCTTTTCCGCTTTTTGTACCTGCATCAATAATCAAAACAGGTCTGTCGCCGCCTGGGGCGTTAATTCTTATTGCATTTTCGCCTATATATTCAGGGTCTTCAGCGATTGTAATATCACCTGTACTTCTGAAACCATTGTTTTGCGGAAGCGGACCCGGCTGCATATCATTAAAAGTATAGGATGCGTCAGTTTTAAAATCTATTTTCTTTGTGGGTTCTATTGCCTTTACCATATCTGCAAAGTCCTTCGCAGTATATTTACCATCAAAAAGCGGAGGAAGTGGCATGCCGATAACATTATATACATTTTCACGAAGTGCAAGCATCATTGAAGCGCCTGAGGTTTCACCATCTGCAAGACAATATGCATGAACAGACCCCTGGTTACCACCGGCACCTGCACCGGGCTCATAAGTGTAAGAGCCATCAGGTGTCATGTGACGCTGAGCTTTCATGGCAGTCATATTCAAAATATCAGGCAGTTTTTTACGAAGCTTATTATAAGCACTCGAATCAACGTTTTTGCTGGCATAAAGCGATAAAAGAGAAATTGCATTACTTACGTGACAAGCATTTGTATATTCAACATCATCGCTCATTACTACATCAATTACGCTGTCAATAAGCTTTTCGACATAAGGATAATTTAAATCCATCCCCTTCATACTAGGATAATAACTCTGACCCCAGTATCCCATAATTTTATAAGTTCCGCTCATTGCATCCTGGCATATTTCGTGTGTATCAAAGGTTTTTGTTTCAGGGTTTAAATAGCCAAGCATTCCTGTTTCAGGGTCAATTCTCTCTGTCAAAAGCTCTACCGCATAATCAAAATAACCTGCTGATATAATTTCTCCCATGTTTGAAAGCATAAGTGAGCCTGCACCATAGAGTGATGTGTCCCAAGTAAGCGAGTCAAACCATGCCTTGAAAGCATCTTTTGAGCTATACCTGCTGTCTGCAGATGCTGCAGTTTTCTGCATATTCGCGGTTGAAAGCTTCACAATATTAATTCCGCTATCAGAAGAATTATAAACTGTTTTTTGAGTTTTACCCTCTGCCAAACGTTCCTCGTTGGTAGGATAAAGCGGTTTGCCACCAAGAAGTGCTATAAGCTGCTTTGCAGCAGAAGTTTCATAAAGACGTTTGTTTTCTTTTACATATTTACCCCATGGTGCTTCGTACCAGTAGCCGTCCTCATCACTTTGGCTGCTTTGAATATATTTAAGCATTTTATCACGCATTTCAGGAGTAAACTCATTTAAAATATCGTCGGTTGAACATCCAAGCATTTTTGCAGCAGTTCCAAGCTGTTTTGCTGTGCTTTCAGCATCAGGCAAAAATCCCAAAGTGTCCTTTGCAGATGTTTTAAAGTAAAAGCATCCTGTTTCAGGGTCATATAAATTTGCAAGCCATGTTAAAAGTTTTTCGCTATAACAGGCCTTGTCAAAATTTTCAAGAGCCTCTTTGAGCTCATCGGAATGTGCAGGAGAAATAACAACTCGGGGACGCACCTTATTCATCGTATCGTTCCACCAAACATAATTTCCTGTGCTCTCTCCCACAAAGCGAAGAGGAACCATTGTTCTGCCATTTATAATTTCCGCAGGGACATCAAGTGCAATCCCTTCCCCATTTACAATCGCCTCATTACTGCCAACTGTAAGTTCAATCGTTTTTTCGCTGTCATTAGCAGTTACTTTTCGTGCTACGTCATTCCATGAAACCTGCATACCGAGCGCTTCGAAAATACCTCGCATAGGCACAAGTGTTCTTCCGTTTACAATTATAGGGTTCTGGTCAAATTCCAGAAGGTTTCCGTAAACATAAACCGAGAGCGGCAAGTCGTCCGCGGTTGCGCTTATGGCAGGCAACAAAGTTACCGCCATAAGCATTGCCATTAAAATTGCTATAAATTTCTTTTTCATTTTCATTCACCTTTTTGCAGACTAAGCTGAAATTTTAACATTGTCTATGTAAAAATAATATGGTATCGGATTATTCTCATCGTCTTTTCCGTTATCTAACTTTTCCGCTCCAATTGTAAATCTGTTTGCTCTTATTGGATCCGTTCCAAAAACGCCTATTGAACGACTCATTTCTTTACCATCGAGATATATTGCCGCTTCGCTCATCAATCCATTCGAAGAAGGCAAAAACTCAATTTTTATAGTATGCCAGCTTCCATAAAATTCACTTTGAACAAAAGTCTCTGTGTTTACAGTTATGTACGACGGACTACCATATCTGAGTGTAATAAATCTTCCCGGAGCAGCCGGCCAGGCAGCATCTGCCAAAGCGTATCTGTGAGCCATTATTCCACCACCGTCAACCGGATGAATATTCATATAGAGAGTGTTTTTAAGCCCTGCAGGATAATATACATCAAATTCAACGCTTGTTCCGTAATAATCAGCCAAATAAGCAATTCCAACATTCGTATTCAGGAATCCGTTAAACTGAATTTTTGCAGCATTTAATGCATCGTATTTGGCAACTTTTCTGTGAGTACCGCTTGGGTCAGGGTCATTCGCTATCACAACACCTGACGCTGCAAGACGCTCCGGCGCGTTATTGTTTGCCGCAGGTGCATTACCTATAACATGGCTTGCATCTTCAAAATCGGCATAAACTCTTCTTGTTTTTTCAGCAAGTGTAGCAGGGTCGGCAAGAGGTGTCATTCCATCTGTCCAGAGATATGCTTTGAAAACTTCATTACCGTTAAGTTTTACACTATTTGTTTTTACATCAGCAGTTCCACCTGCAGGGATTTCCTGCGATTTCATTGCAACGGAGGAAATTCGTGTCATATTCGCATCAGAATACAAAACCATAAGTGCCATAACATCCTTTGCGTCTGCCGAGGAGTTTGTTACACTTGCACCGGCACAAACATTGCCTGTTTCCTTTGTGTAAAGCTCTCTGTAAAGTGTGTCGCTTTCTGCCTGTGGGTATTCTTTGTAAAACTTAATACCACCTTCGCAGGTAACATCTCCGTCAGCAAATACCATAGCTCCCGGAATTACCAAAAGCATTGCCAGTAAAATACAACCAAGTTTTTTTAACATAAAATACACGCTCCTTTTAAATTTTTTATATTTAAACTGCCCCGCAGTTTATTTATCATATCCACCTGTCCAGTAAACATTGGTTACAGGTTTTTCCCAATCTATTATAATCAAATCTTCTGCATTCGCATAACGGCTTCTGATTACAACTGTTTTACATTCATCTTTATAAATCTCTTCATGCGTCGCCAGGCGAGCCTTTTTTGTGCGCTCGTCGTAGAGATAAATATTTGATTTAAACAGTCTCATAATCTTTGTCGGCATTTCAGGTGCCGAGGCACTTCGTCTGCCAAGTTTTACTGCAACATCTGCCGTTCTGTCTGATGCAATGTCATTAAAGTATGCGGTGGCATGAACTGCGTTCATTGCGCTTACGTCAAAATCGCAATAATCTTGATGCGTATAGCTTGTTACATCTGCAGAGTTTTCGCCACCGGTTTTGGCATCAAACTCGCTTCCGCATATTGCGTATGTACCTGTTGCTTTGTCTTTATACATAGTGAATACTTTTATTAAATTTACAACTCTTCCAAGAGCATCTTTTGCTATTCTTATTACATCACCACTCTGAAGTTTTAAAAGAGATGGGTCTGTTTTAAATATATCCGACTCAGTATTTACTACAAGTTTCTGATATTCCCCGTCGTACATACCTGTTATTAAAACCGCAGGATAGCCTTCATCATCAAGACCGTCGGAAACTTTTTCAACAAGCATAAATTCAGGACCGCAAAGCACAGATCCACCTGCGCCATAGTCTATAACTACAGCGCCTCTGAATGTTTCACTTACATCATAAATGTCAACTTTACTTACTCTTTTGTCATTGCCCCATGCAACGGATGGTGTGAAACGTGCAAAGGATTTTTCTATTTCGTCAAGATTTCCTCCAGCCCAGATATCATCTGAGGGAACAGTTATTCCTATTGAGTTTTCTACATTATACTGTGCTCCGAATAAACCGCCTGTTTTATAGAAGACACTATTAAGTCTTGTATCGCCAGGTCTATATGAAAAATCGTGTGAAAACGCTTCATCATACGCACCGTTTCCACCGGACTGTGCACAGTTTTCTTTTGCAGTTATAATTTTGTAAAGTTTACCATCTTCGTTTGTTTCATACATTATAAGCTGATGGGTAAATACTCCGCCGTCTTTAAATTCGTTTACAAGTGTTTCGCCTGTCAGCCTCTCACCTAAAGCATTTCGGATTTTTCCGTCAACACTTATGTTTTCCGCAGCAACAAAGCCTTTAACTCCATCATCAACAGTAAATATTCTGAAGGTTACGTCTTTGGAAAGCCCTTCACTTTCAGCCTCACCTATTATAAGGTAGCCATACTTCATATCGTCTGCACCACCCTTTATATATCCTGCTGCTTTGAGATTTGCGTCAAGTAGCAGAGTTATTTCTTCTCCCGGTGTAAGTGAAGTAAATTTTGCACTGTTTTGTGAAAGTATTTTGTATTCTCTGCCCGAAACGGTAATACTTGCATTGCCTTTTTCATCCGCTATACCTTTAGCCTTTTTAACCCCGACAATGATTTCAATATATTTACCATCACCGCTCCTGGAAACAGTAAGCACGTTGTTTTCCATTACCTCTTCAAGTGAAATTTGTACATTATCCTTTTTAATTACCGCAGTAACATTTTTATCTCCGAGCCTTAAATCGCTTTGACCATATAAATCGGAAATAATTTTATTATGTACATTTATTTCTTTAACAACGTACGTTACACTGTCTTTTATATTTACAACATCAATTACGCCGTCGCCATTTGTATCGGTAAGTGTAACACTTCCGTTTGCAGGCTTTAAATGTGCAGTGCCAACATCACTGCTGCAGCTTTTAAAGTTATAAATAAAGTTTGCGTTGCCTGCTATTTTGAGTTCAAATGTTTTATTATACCCGTCTTTGTAATAATAAAAATTCAGTCCCGAAGTTTCAGGTGCAATATCATCAGCAGAAATCACTTCGGTTTTAGTTCCGTACCGAGCCTTGCCATACATTAAAACATTTTCGCCGTTTACTTCCTTATACCACACCTCAACCACATAGCCGAGAAGGTCCGCTATTCCAACACCGTTTTCCAAAAATCTGTCGGAATTTATTAAAACATAGCCTTCTTTAATTCCGTCACTTCCGCCGAGTGTTGTTATTTGGTTTGCCATAACGGTTCCTGTTGTTTTTTTATAATGAAGCCACTCGGTAAGAGGATTTTCTCCCTCAATAGTTACAAATTTTTTATCAGGATATTCAATTTGCTGTGCTATGTCAATTTCAAGGCAGTTATATACGAGCTGTGCTGCAATTGAACCCTTTATGTAGTTATCATCAGACAAGGTACACTTTTTTAATACACCAAGTGTTGTTCCAACTACAAGATAGCCTGATGGCCATCCCCCGTAAGAGTTTGCCAGGTGGTCATACCCCAATATACTTATCAGGATTTTAACTGCGCGGTCTGTTTTTATCTTCTCATCATATCCAAGCATACCATCGCCATAACCACTTATAATGCCCATGTCGTATGCGAGCTTTATTGCACCGTAATAGTCATCATCGGTGGCAACGTCTTTAAAAGGTGACTTTTCCCCCTCTGCCGCCTGATAATTTACGCCGCGAAGCGACATGGCCAGAGAAACAAATTCTCCGAATGTCATCTCTTTTTCACCGCTGAACTTTTCAGAAAGCATTGAAAGTCTGTCCAAAACGGTAATTGCTTCGAGATGTTCGTCATCGATTTGCTGTGCATTAGCTGTGGTTACCATACTGACACAAAGTATGAGACATAGCATAACCGATATACACTTTTTAAGTTTCATAGTATTTTCTCCTTTCTCACACACCCATGTGCTATATTGTAATTTTAGCACATAAAGACCCTGTCTCACAATAACAATATTTGCCACTTTACACAATGTATGTCCGTTTTTTTGAAAGCTATTGACTTTTATTTTGATAGAAGTTATAATGAGTTTGGAGGTGTTTTTTATGATTAATCTCAACTTTATAAGCGAATTTCACCTAAACGTTGAGGATGTAACTGTTACAATTTTGTGCGACAATCCGCCCGATGGCGGCATTAACAACACAGGCGGTACTGCCCCTATTCATGCACACGCATTTTTTGAACTTTTCAATGTAAGAAAAGGCTCTCTTGAAGTCCACTTTGAAGCCGAAAGTATAACAATTTCAGAAAATTCTATGATTATAATACCTCCCCTTGTAAATCATGTTTGCATAAAATCACCCGATGCAGATATTGATGCCATCGATTTTTCTTTTATCTCCAATAAGCTCAAAAGTGACTACCCTTTATATGGAAAGATGACCAGCCTTTTTAAAGAACCTTACTTTTTAATTTGTAACTGTGATGAGCTTGTAAACTTAACCGGCAGGCTCCATATTTGTATTGAAGCAGGCGACTTTGCATATATGAGCATGTATTTTCACGAACTTTTACTTCATATTTTCAATACCTATAACGAAAACAACCTTGACGTTTCAAAGGCTTTTTCAACTGACAGTAATTTCAAACGCCTTTATAAAATTCAGCAACTTATCTCACGCGGATTTTCTCAGGAAATTACTCTTGAGGATATCGCCGAAAGCCTTTATCTGTCACCAAGGCAGGTTACAAGAATAATTAAACAACATTTCAACTGTACATTCAAAGAGTATCTCACAAAAACACGAATGGATGTTGCCTCTCATCTACTAATTACAACAAATGCACCTGTTTCTCATATTTTCAGCAGTGTTGGTTACAACTCCCTGCAATCGTTTTACGAGGCTTTTAAAAAATATTTTGGTTGCACGCCTGTTGAATATCGTGAGAAAAATCAAAAAATGTAACATATTCCCCTCTTTTGTGTCTTGTTTTTTTATTGAAACAATACTTTTATTAAAGTATAATTGGTGGCAAAAGGGGGATTTTTATGATTTTTCCAAAACCAATTAAGGCTACATACGATAAAGATTATACAGCCTCATGCTTTGTAGCATCAAATTCGCTTGTAGAGTTTATAAAAAACAACAGCTCAAAGGTTACTTTGAAAAATAATGCCGAGCTTGAAAGCGAAGAATATTTTGTCAAAGTAACAAAAAATGATGTTACGGTTGAGTGCAGTAGTGATATGGGATTTTTTAGAGCGATGACATCGCTTTTTCAGCTTTATCAAAAGCATAACCCAATAATAATGTGTGAGATTTATGACAAGCCTGACTTTCGCCGCAGAGGCTACATGCTTGACATAAGCCGTGGCAGAATGCCAAAACCTGAAACAATTAAAAAGCTTATTGATGTGCTTGCGCTATTAAAGTATAATGAGTTTCAACTATATATGGAAAGCTTTGTGTTTGATTACAAGGCTTACCCTGATTATACAAAGGATTTTGAATGTTTAACTCCCGAAGACATAAAAGAGCTTGACACCTATTGCAAAGAAAGGTTTATTGACCTTGTGCCAAATCAGAACTGTTTTGGTCATATGAAACAATGGCTCATGCAAAAAGAATTTTCGCACCTTGCACTTGGAAGCGCAGAGGAAGGCTCATCGACATTAAATCCTCTGAATGAGAAAAGTTTCACATTAGTAAAAAACATTTTCGACTCTCTGCTTCCTCACTTTTCTTCAAACTATGTAAATGTTGGTATGGACGAGGCTTACGAACTTGGAAAATTCCAGTCGGAGGAGTATTGCAATAAATATGGTAAGGACACTTTGTTTACCGAGTGGCTTACAAAAATCTCTGACTACACAATGAAAAAGCACGGCAAAGCACCTATGTTCTGGGCAGACATGATTGTAAATTATCCTGATGCACACAAGAAAATTCCAAAAGGAGCCGTTGCTCTTGACTGGGGATATGAATACATTTCATCGCAGTTTGTAGCAGAACACTGTATGTCATTTAAGGAAAAAGGCGTTAAATTTTATGTTTGCCCCTCATGTAACACTCACCTGTCTTTTATGGGTAGAGGTGACACTACATCTTATAACATCCGCTCTTATGCGGAAGTTGGCAGAAAGTATGGTGCTGAAGGTTTTCTTTTAACTGATTGGGGAATGCCCAAATGCGGTCATCCTCATTTTGGAACTTCCTCCCTTTTGCCAATGGCACTCGGAGGACAGTTTTCATGGAATGCAGGCGAAGAGCAAAACGGGGAAATGTTCAAATCCCACTTCACTCGAGGAGCAAAAGAGTTTATAGACAGATATATTTTCGGTGGCAAAAATGTATCTGAACATCTTTTAAGAGCATCGAACTACTATCTTTTAGAGCCTGAAAGAGTTCACGTTGGCACAATGTGCGGTCAGCTTATGCCCACACCGCTTTCGGAAACCAACTACGAAATTCATTGCGACCTTAAAAATTATCCTTACGAATTTTATTTTGAGAATGTTTCTGATTACATGCAGAAAATAATCACCGACATTGAAAAAATTGACTTTGATAAAACCTTAAAACGTGAAATATTACTAAACTGCCGTCAGGTTTATCTCTCATCGGAGTTATGCAAAATCAGAATAAGTAAACAAGTTTCAGACACAAAACGAGATGAACTTTTAAACCTTATGGATTTTATAGAAAAAGAATACTACACCTTATGGTGTAACAGAAACTTTGAAAAAGGCGTCGAAATTTTTCTTGGCGTTTTAAATAGCAGAAAGCAAGAGCTTTCTCAGATATGAAAGGAATTTAATTATGAGTATTTTAAATCTCGGATGTGACCGTCACCTTTGTTGGGATAACTTTTTAATTGATAGAGCCGAAAATGCTGAAATCAAACTCCACAAACCGGAAAGGAAAGAAATTATTCTTTCAAGTCAGAAGGAATGGGAAGGCATTCACAACGGCTATGCTTCCATAATGAAAGTTGGCGACAAATTTCGTTTTTACTATCGCAGTATGGCCGAGGTAATGACGCCTGATGGATACAAGCACTCACTCCCACCTGTTTTCTGTGTTGCAGAAAGTTATGATGGAATTAATTTTAAACGTCCAAAGCTCGGAATATATGACATAAATGGCGGTAAAGATAACAATATTGTCTATTGCGAATACAAATATGTCGATAATTTTTCAATTTTTTATGACGAAAACCCTGACTGTCCTGAAAATGAAAAGTTCAAGGCTTTAAAAATGGATGTAATTGATGGAGAAGCTGTTGTGTATCTTCACAAAAGCGCTGACGGTTATCACTTTGACGAGGGTACCTTGCTTGATTTAAAGGGTGAATATGATACCTTTAACGTTATTGTATATGACAAGGAGACAGCGCAGTATTTCATTTATTTCCGCGGATACCATGCTCCAAAGTATAAGGAGGATTATATCAAAAGTGGTAACGGAATAAAAATAGACGATAGCGAAGAAATAAGGGACATACGAGTTGCCACAACAAAAGATTTTAAAACATTTGATTCTCTCGGTGAAATTCAGTTTATTGATGACAAAATTGAAGAAGATATTCAGTACTACACAAATCAGATAATAAAGTATCCGAGAGCCAAAGATATGTATCTTGGTATTCCCACACGTTATATTGACAGAAAATTTGAAAAAGAAAATTTTGAAGAAATGCCTCTATGGGGCAGAAGAGCTCACACCATTGAAAAATATGGCAGAGGCGGAACTGCTCTTACCGATTGCATTTTAATGACATCGCGCGATGGTATAAACTTCAATAGAACAGACGAATCATTTTTAACACCGGGTCCCGAATGTGATGCCTCATGGTGGTACGGCGATTGTTACACTTGTTATGGTTTAGCCGAAACTGAATCTGATATTGAAGGTGCTCCAAACGAGTTTTCTCTATATATGGGCGAAGGTTATCAGGTAAATCATGTAAATTTCAGAAGATACACAATAAGACTTGACGGATTTTTCTCATGGTATGCCAAATATGAAGGTGGAAATATTTTAACAAAGCCATTTACTTTTGAAGGTAATGAGCTTGAGATAAACTTTGCATCAGCGGCTTACGGCGGAATACAGATTGCTGTTTGCGATGCAGATGGAAACGAAATCGAAGGATATAAGAGCATTATGATGTTTGGTGACAGCGTGAGCAGAAAAGTGTCCTTTGAAAAGAGCCTGAAAGAACTCCATGGCAAAGCTATCAGACTTAAGATTTTACTTCGCGATGCCAATCTTTATTCATTCAGATTTTATCAGGGAGAATAATTATGCAAACCGATATAATGGCAATAGATATTCACTCGCACATAAATCACGGAGCACTATATGAGCCTGCCCCAATAAGACCCTTTATCTCAGATTCTTCACTTGAATATCTTCAAAAAATGTATGAAGCAGCCAAAATTGAAAAAGCGTTTTATTCAACATTTTCATCGGTGCTTTCAACAGAGACTGTCGAGGCTGAAAACAACTATCTCTATGAGTTATCACAAAATACTAAGAATGTTTATCAATGGGTTGTGATTGACCCAAGAAACGACAACACTTTTGCTCAGGCTGACAAAATGCTTGGCAGTAAAAAATGCGTTGGAATTAAACTTCATCCACCAGGTCACAAATATAATCTCTATGACTTCGGTGATAAAATTTTTTCTTTCGCATCAGAAAGAAAAGCAATTGTTTTAATTCATCCTGAGGCAGATGCCGATTATATTCTTCCTCTTGCGGATAAATATCAAAATGTAACTTTTATTGCCGCTCATACAGAAACCA
This sequence comes from Clostridia bacterium, assembly GCA_045656005.1. GTDB lineage: Bacteria > Bacillota > Clostridia > UMGS1883 > UMGS1540 > JAZNQN01. Next base: position 22,336 of record JAZOQG010000069.1, on the reverse strand, counting down.
CAGATTATGAAAGAGCAATAAATCTTGCAAAATGCGGAAACGTTTATACAGATACATCAGGCATAATGAGCTCCGGGAATCATTGTATTGAATACATTGTAGAAAAAACGGGCTCCGAAAAAATTCTTTTTGGCACCGACACATATGCCGCAGGTTTTCAACGTGGCAGGATTGAATATGCTTTAATTCCCGAAAAAGATAAGTTAAACATTTTAAGATATAACGCAGAAAAATTGTTTAAAAAAATTTAGTCTGAAAACTAGTGTAATTTAAAGAGTTATCATTAAGCCGAATTTTCTATAAAATGTACCTTTTCTTATACCGATTGAAAAATATATGTAAAAACAATTTAATCAAATTTAACTACACAAAGTGGACTAAATTCTTGTTTAGTCCACTTTGCTTATGATTTTCACGGAGGTGCATCCTATTCATCAAAACAATACAAGTCCATATGCTGCCGCAGATTGTGATAATCGTAATTAGTAGGCATATTGATCGATTGCAAACCCTCTTATTTTATTAGTATAACCACTACATTACGACAGTAGTATGTGTAATTATAGGAGTAAAATGGACATCATTTATAAATAAAAGACAAATATAATTTGACAACGGCAATATATTGTGGTATTATAATATTGTTAATTGATTTGCGTGTGGGAATTTCCCGGGATTAAATGCTTAGTCCTAGCGTACGAGATGTTTGATTGTAATAAATGACAATGGTATAGCTATGCCTAAAAGCGCATAGCTGAATATATGATGAATGAAACACGGTCGGAAACGACGGTGTTTTTTTGCACTTTAAAATACTGAGGTTTTGCCTTTGGAGCATTTTTTGAAGGAGGTGATGCGTATGTTATATAGAATTTTACACATTTTTTATTTCAATTCATTAACACATAACATAAACGCAAATAAGTTAGTAAACACCTCCAAATGCAAAACCATATAAAATATCTGTATAGGTAAGCTATGGGTAAATCTTCAAACAATTTATCCAAGCGCATAACCCTATATGATGAAATGATTCGATTATATGAAGAAAATAAAGAAAAGGTAATTTCAATTAGAAAAATACTCGTTAGGGATCAACATTTTGAGGGGATTACAGGTGTTTTAAGTTCTATAAAGAAAGGAAAATCCAGACATAAACTATCAACACTTGTAACCTTCTGCGTCTCTCTAAAGCTTGATATAATAGAGACTTTTGATTTGATCGAACTTGCAGGATATAAATTATCGCAAAATTATGAAGTTGACAGAGCATATTTATATTTAATCCAAAATAACAAAAACGGAGACATTGAAGAATGCAATGAATATTTAGAAAGTATAGGAATAGAAAAACAACATTATTTAGGAGTTAAATCAAGATAATAAAGCCCGTTGCCGTGTGTAATTTTCATACACGGCAAATTTTTTTGAAATTTTTGTCGTTTAGCAAACGACATTTTAAACGGTTTTAAGCGATTTCCCAGACTTTTAAATTTTCAATTTCCTTGTGAATACAGTGTTTTTGGTGTCGTTTACTAAAATTTGCAGCAGGTGAATTTCTCTTGTATAATGGCATTGTAACGTTACAAAATTTGAAACAAGGAGGACATTATACTTATGAAACTTCAAGATTTAATTATTGATCCCAGAAGTTTGGGAAGCAAGTTGTGGCTTGTTGATGTAGCACCTGTGTATGAGTACAAAGATAACAAACGTACAGAAAATATCACCGGTTACCGCTACACAGTTGCAATGCCTGAAAAAGCTCTTGAGAAAATCAACATCAAGATTGACGGCAGACAGCTTGTGGAAAAGCCAAACGGTTATGCGGAAGTTACATTTACTGGACTTGAGCTGTCATTGTATATGATGAACAATCAGCCTCAGGTTAAAGCAACTGCAACAGGCATATCATTGGTTAATAACAAGGCTTAATGGAAGCGGCACGGCGGAGATTTTTCTTAAAAAAAGATTTGCCGTGTCGCCTAATCCATAAGGGGTAGTATTACCCTTATGGATTACATGTAGCATGTAGCAAGAAAGGAGGCTACATATGTCAAATTCACAATCACGCAAATGGACTTTGGTAATAAACAATCCGCTTGAGTGTGAGTTTACACACGAGCGGATATGCAAAATTCTGATGAAGTTTTTTCCTGACTATTTCTGCTTGGCTGACGAGATTGCAAAAACCGGAACTTTTCATACACATATTTTCATATACTCCCACTCTCCTATCAGATTTAGTACAATCAAAAACCGCTTTCCAATTGCACATATTGAAAAGGCAATGGGAAGTGCAAAGGATAACAGAGATTATATATTAAAATCAGGCAAATGGGAAAACGATGAAAAATCTGAAACAAGCGTTGAAGGAAGTTTTTATGAATATGGAACCTTACCAAAAGAACGGGATGAAAATAATCCTAAAATGAGCAAACTGATTGAGAACATTCGTGACGGCAAACAAACGACAGAAATTATTGATGATGCTCCTGAATTCGCATTCAGAATAAGAGACATTGATGCTCTCCGTCAGGTATTAAGTTCGGAAAAGTATTTGTGCGAAAACAGAGATTTATATGTAACATATATTTTCGGTGCAAGCGGAACAGGAAAAACAAGAAGCATATATCAAAAGCATAGTGCCAAAGACATTTGCAGAATAACAAACTACCGAGCAGGTAAAGGAATCAATTTTGACGGATATACAAATCAGGAGGTTTTGGTGTTTGAAGAATTTAATTCACAGATACCTATTGAAGAAATGCTCAACTATCTTGATATCTATCCCCTTAACCTGCCCGCAAGATATAACGACAGAACAGCGTGTTATCAAACAGTGTATATCACATCTAATATTCCACTTTCGGAGCAATATAAAAATGTGCAAAAAGATAGACCGGAAACCTGGAAAGCTTTTTTGCGAAGAATACACAAAGTTTTGGAATATAAAAAAGACGGAACGATTATAGAAAGGAGTGCGGGCTATGAACACTCAAAATAAATTTGAATTGGAACGAGATAACAGACTCAAATATCAGTTTTTGAGATTTAAAACAGGAATATATAACATAACACACAAGAAATGGCCATGGCTTGTAGTGACTTTATATATTATCATTACAATTATCATCAAATATGTACTTGACACCTGGACTTATGATGCATCAAGCATCGGAATAACTATCAATAATATCGGTTTCAGATTGATATTTCCCTTTTGGGCTATTGGCAGCTTTATAGTTTTAATTGTATTTTTAGGAACGCCACAAGGTGCAAAGAAAATTAACAAGAGCTTAAGTATAACAGGCTTAGCAAATCACGCAGGGCAATCTCCGTTATTGCTTAGAAGATATAAAGAAAACAGTGTAACAATTATGGAATTTGATCCAAATGGTATTCCCCTTTCAGATTGGGAGGATAAACAAGAAGATATTGAAACCGCACTTAATATGCACATTATAAAAATCGGTTATGGTAAAAGCAGAGACAAAATCGTATTACACGCTATTTCAGGAAATGAAAACCTGCCCAGTGTTGTACACTGGAAAGATAAATTCCTTTCAGATGAAGATTTTATATTAACTTTCGGGCAAAGCAGAACCGGGCAAACAAAAATCAACTTAGCAAAAATTCCTCACATATTACTTGGCGGTTCGACAGGCTCAGGTAAAAGTGTACTTCTAAAACTACTTATTATGCAATGCGTAAAAAAAGATGCAGAAGTTTTTATTGCAGACTTTAAAGGCGGTGTTGATTTTCTTCCTCAGTGGCACGAAAAATGTAATATCATAACCGAAGAAAATGAATTGCTTAAAAATCTTGCAACGATAGTTAATGAACTTGAACATAGAAAAGAAGTGCTGCGTAAATATGGCTCAGCAAACATTGGCGAATACAACAAAAATTATGCAAACAAGATGAAAAGAATTGTATTTGCCTGCGATGAGGTTGCAGAGGTTTTAGACAAAACCGGACTTTCAAAAGAAGCAAAAGAACTTGTAACTCAAATTGAAGGGAAACTCTCCATAATAGCAAGACAAGGCAGAGCCTTTGGAATACATTTGATACTTGCAACACAAAGACCGGATGCAAACATCCTGGCAGGACAAATACGAAACAATATTGATTTCAGAGTATGTGGCAGAGCTGATAATGTACTCTCTCAAATCATACTTGATAACACAAATGCCGCAGACCAGATTCCTAAAGATTCACAAGGTTTGTTTATAACGCATGACGGAGTTGTATTTCAAGGCTATTTGTTTGATGAAAAAGCCGTTTTTGATAGATAAAGGATGTGGTGAAAGATGGCAGGCAGAAAAGAAAGAGCTGTACCCACTTGGGAAAGATATACCCTGTCTGTTGAAGAAGCGGCGGGATATTTTAGAATTGGTGAAAACAAACTAAGAAAGATTATAAATGATAATCAGGATGCTGATTTCATACTGTGGAACGGCAACAGACCGCAGATAAAACGCAGAATTTTTGAAGGGTATATCGACAAGCTCAATGTAATTTAATAAATTTATTGAAATCAGAACCTGCTTATGATATAATGTGTATGTCATATAGTGGGTTCTTTCTTTTAGAAAGGAGCCGTTATGTCAGATAAGAAAAGAGATAATAAAGGCAGAATTCTCCGTCAGGGAGAACGCCAACGAGAGGACGGTAGATACGAATATCGTTATAAGGATATAAAAGGCAATACCCGAAGTGTTTACAGTTGGAAGTTAGTAGAAACGGACAAAGTGCCAAACGGAAAGAAATCAAGTCAATCCTTGCGAGAACTTGAAAAGCAGGTTAGACGGGATGTAGAGGATGGGATAAATACATTTACTTCATACAAAACAACGCTTAATGCTTTCTTTGATGATTATATCGAAGCAAAATATGAATTAAAGCAATCCACCCGAACTAACTACAAATATATGTATAAAAAGTATGTTCGTGATGATATTGGTTTAAAAGATATAGCATCCATAAGGTACAGCGACATTAAAAAGTTTTATATTCATCTTATCAAGGATGTTGGTTTTAAGCCAAATAGTATGGAAATAATACATACTATACTCCACCCGATTTTCACAACGGCAGTTCGTGATGGTTTAATCCGTATGAATCCCACAGACGGAGTGATGGCAGAAATTAAAAAGAGCCACGATTGGGAAAAGCCAAAACGACACGCATTAACCGAAAATCAGCAATCTGCATTCGTAAGTTATATTGCAGACAGTAAGAAATATCAATATTGGTTGCCTGTGTTCACTGTTCTTTTGGGAACGGGATGCAGAGTTGGTGAGATTGTAGGTTTGCGGTGGGAAGATTGTGATTTTGAAAATGGTATTATTTCGATTAATCATAATTTGATATACCGTCAACAAGATAGCGGTAAATGTGAATATCACATTACCACACCAAAATCAAAGTCGGGCATTAGAATAATCCCTATGTTATCAGAAGTCAAACAAGCATTTTTGCAGGAAAGAGAAAATCAGCTTGAAACGGGATTTAATCAAACTACTATTGACGGGTATAGTGGATTTGTTTTTCAAAATCGGTTTGGTGATTGCTTAAATGCTCATTGCATAAACAGAGCCATTGAAAGAATACGCAGAGATTATAACAACGAAGAAATCGAAACGGCAGCGAATGAGCAAAGAGAGCCGGAACTGATACCCCACTTCTCCGTACATAATTTAAGACATACATTCTGTACCCGTTTCTGCGAAAATGAAACTAACTTAAAAATCATTCAGGAGATTATGGGACACGCCGATATATCCACGACAATGAATATCTACAACGAAGCAACAAAGGAAAAGAAAATGGAGAGCTTTGCAAATCTTGAGGGCAAAATCAAAATCAGTTAAGGCTTTCAGAATTTACCCATTATTTTACCCATTTTGGTGGGTAAAACATAAAAGGATTTAAGAATATTTAAAATAAACTCTTGAGAAAGGTTATTATTTGGCGGACTTTTAAGAGGTTGTGACACTTTATAAGATTTCACAAGTCACATCCCAACAATGAAACCGCTTGATAAATAGGCTTAAAACTTAAGAGCTGTGACCAAAAGTCACAGCTCTTTTTTTATTCCTAAATTTCTTTCTTTGGATTTTTTAAGTTCTTCCACAAAAATATTATCAAACTTTGTAAACTGATATTCTTTATTATAAATCAGCACGTCCTGATAAACGTTTTGAAAATCCTCACATTTTCTCTGCACAAGATTATACATTTTCAGGTACTTTTCGGGTACAGGAGAAACCCATATATACGTTTGATTATTTCCCGAGAGAAGCTCAAACTGGCTCGCTCTTTCAAATACGAAAATCCTTCTGTCACTTTCTGTCGGGAATTCCTCGCCTTCTTTTTTAAGGGCAGGAATAAGGGGTACAAAAAGGTCGGAATGGGCAATTCCTATAAAATCCTTTAAATCCACAAAATATATTTTATCCTTTTCAGCAAGAGGCGATTTTCTGCTCATTAACACCACAGGTGTAAAACTTGAGATAACTTCGCAATTAAGTCCATTATCGCCAAGCATTGCCTTAAAATACCCGTCATGTGTTTTTGCATATCTTATGACTCCGAGATTATAGTTTTCCTCAGTTACGTTTTTAATGGCACTTAAAGCACTTGTCTCTCTGTAAAAAACTTCTCCGTAATTTGCTTTCACTCTTTTTGCAAATTCTGAAAAAGCCTCCGCAATGTAGCTCACTCTCGGCACAGCTACTGAAAAAGATGCTTTTTTTTCTTTCCCTTTTTTGTAAATTCTTTCAACATCTTCAATTTGTTTTAAAATTTTTCTCGCATGACGCAGGAAACGTTCGCCTTCAACAGTTGTGATTATGCCCTTTGAAGTTCTGACAAACAGAGAAACTCCAATTGAGCTTTCAAGCTCTTTTATAGCACGGCTTAAATTGGGCTGACTTACATGAAGGCTTTCCGCCGCACTGTTTATAGAGCCTGTGCGGTCAATTTCCACTGCATACTTAAGATGCATAATGTTCATATAAAACCTACTTTAAATTAAAAATCTGCATTTCCTACTGTTCTCGGATATGCCACAACGTCACGGATGTTTGACATACCTGTAAGATACATAATTGCTCTTTCAAAGCCAAGACCAAAGCCTGCATGCTTTGTTCCACCGTACTTACGAAGGTCCATATACCACCAGTAATCTTCCTCTTTAAGACCAAGTTCCTTCATACGTGCGGAAAGAATGTCGTATCTTTCCTCTCTCTGACTGCCGCCTATAATTTCGCCTATACCGGGCACAAGGCAGTCCATAGCTGCAACAGTTTTTCCGTCATCATTTAAACGCATATAAAATGCTTTGATTTCTTTCGGGTAATCTGTAACGAACACGGGGCGCTTGAAAATTTCCTCTGTGAGATATCTTTCGTGCTCTGTCTGCAAATCACTTCCCCAGTGTACGGGATATTCAAAGTTATCGTTATTCTTTTTAAGAAGCTCAATAGCCTCTGTGTAGGTTACCTTGCCAAATTCAGAATTTGCAACAAACTGAAGTCTTTCAATAAGGCCCTTATCTATGAAGCTATTGAAAAATTCAATTTCTTCTCTTGCATTTTCCAGAACATAATTTATAACAAATTTGAGCATATCTTCTGCAAGTGCCATATCGTCATTCAAATCTGCAAATGCAATTTCAGGCTCAATCATCCAAAATTCCGCAGCATGTCTTGTTGTGTTGGAGTTTTCGGCTCTGAATGTCGGACCGAAGGTGTAAACGTTTCTGAAAGCCATTGCATAAGTTTCTGCACTGAGCTGACCGCTAACTGTAAGGTTTGCGCTTTTTCCGAAAAAGTCCTGTGAAAAGTCAACTGCACCATCTTCCATCGGAACATTTTCCATGTCAAGTGTAGTAACGCGGAACATTTCCCCTGCACCCTCGCAGTCACTTGCAGTAATAATCGGTGTGTGAGCATACACAAAGCCACGTTCGTTGAAGAATTTATGAATTGCATACGCCGCAACACTTCTCACGCGAAATACTGCGGAAAATGTGTTTGTTCTTGGGCGAAGATGCGCAATAGTACGCAAAAATTCAAGAGAATGTCTTTTCTTCTGCAAAGGATAATCAGGAGTTGATGCACCTTCAACATCTATCTTTGTCGCTTTAACTTCAAATGGCTGTTTAGCCTCAGGAGTGAGCACTAAAACGCCTTCAATATTAAGTGCGGCACCAACATTCATTCCTGCGATTTCCTTATAATTTTCAAGGTTTTCGCTTTCAAAAACAATCTGAATATTTTTAAAGAACGTACCGTCGTTAATTTCGATAAATCCAAACACGTTTGATGAACGTATTGTTCTTACCCAACCTGAAATCAAAACCTTTTTGTCGGCAAATTTTTCAGGGGATGCAAATATTTCTTTTACAGTAGTTTTCACAAAAAACTCCTCCACTTTCCTATATTAAAGAAGCATAATTCCCGCTTCTTCGCATTTTTTTATGGTTTCGCTGTCCCATATACTTGACTGCACCTCTCCAATATGTGCACTTCCCAGCATAAGCATACAAAGTCTTGACTGACCTATTCCTCCGCCAATAGTCAGGGGAAGCTCGTCATTTAAAAGCATTTTATGAAACTGAAACTCTCTTCTGTGGTCGCAATTTGCCATTTTAAGCTGACGGTCGAGTGCCTCCCTGTCAACTCTTATTCCCATTGAGGAAATTTCAAATGCTCTCGAAAGGGTTTCATTCCAGAAGAAAATATCTCCGTTTAAGCTCCAGTCATCATAATCGGGTGCACGGCCATCGTGAGGCTTACCTGATTTAAGAGGTGCACCGATTTGCATAATAAATGCAGTTTTATGCTCTTTTACAAAGGCATTTTCTCTTTCGCTTCCTGTCATACCTGGGTACATATCCTCAAGCTCCTGAGTGGTTACAAAGGAAACCTCTCTTTTAAGTTTTGCAGGAAGCTGAGGATAACGTGTCTGCAAAATGTCACATGTGTCGCATATTGCACCGACAATGGAATTTACAACCTTTTTAAGATAGTCCTCGTTTCTGTTTTCACGTGTTATAATTTTTTCCCAGTCCCACTGGTCAACGTAAATCGAATGTATATTATCAAGGCTTTCATCACGTCTTATGGCATTCATATCGGTGTAAAGCCCTTCGCCTACAGTAAAATTATATCTCTTTAATGCGAGTCTTTTCCATTTTGCAAGTGAATGAACAATCTGTGCCTCGCTTCCGACTGCAGGAATATCAAAGCTTACTGCACGTTCAAATCCGTTTAAATTATCATTTAAACCTGAATCCTCCGTAACAAATAACGGCGCTGATACCCTTTTTAAATTAAGTGCCTCGGAAAATTCTTTCTGAAAGGTGGATTTTATGCAGGAGATAGCTCTTTGTGTATCATAATTGTTAAGTAAAGGCTTATATCCTGATGGTATCACAGTATTATTCATAAATCACATCTCCATTCTGTGCTAAAGCTCTATTCTGTTAATTATACCACGTAAGGCATTAAAAATCAAGAATTACTTTACAAAATTTAAAGGAACTGCAAAAAAATATCCGCAATTCCTTTTTTAAACATTTATTATTTCCAGAAGCCATCTTTTTGCAAATTCCACAAATTTTGAAGGTTCTCCCCATGCATGCGTTATATGTGCAACCAGGATATCGCTTTTTAAAACCATCCATCTGTTCCTATGAGAAACCTTAAACCTTTTTGGAATTTTTCCTATTCCTTCAGGATAAATTTCACCCTCCGTCTCCTCCATTAAAACCTTAATACATTTAACAGACGGATATTTTATTAAAAGTGAGTCCATAATCTCATTCACACATTCTTCAAATGCTCCGAAGGTCCCGACATAAAAGGTATCAACCTCTTTTTCAAGTATAAGTTTTTCCGACACCTCGCGAATGTGACACAAAGTGTTCTCGTCAATTTCATTATGACCGATAAAACAACATGTCATTCTTATCTCTCCGTATGCAATATTAATTCATAGTATAATAATTATTATTTATATAGTAATAATTATTATAAATATAACATATAAAAACTATTATGTCAATTAATTATAATAAATTATGGAGGTGATTTTTAATGACCGACGAGTTTGAACAAAATTATATTAAGATAGGACTTAAAGTTTCCTACTACCGAAAGCTTTCAAAACTGACCCAGGAAAAGCTGGCAGAAAAAATGGGTGTTGCAACCAGCTTTATAGGTCAGATTGAAGCACCCAATATTTATAAACCCATAAGTCTTGACACTCTTTTCCGCATAGCCAAAGCACTTGACGTACCCCCGCATAAATTCTTGGATTTTGACTAAAAAATGGGATGTAAAAAACGGAGTTTTTTACATCCCATTTTGAATTTATCTTTAAAATATTTATGCACAAATCAAATTATACTTTCATTCGCTTATAACACAAAGGCATAAAATTAAAGGGAATTCGAAAAATCGAATTCCCTTCGTATTTTACTGTAAAAAGACCACGCACAGATAAGATTACTTTTCTTTGTGTTGCCTTTGTGTGGTCTGTGCATTTTATCCAGCCGTAAAGTTAACGTTTCTGGTATCTTTCATATGCATCCTGTCTGAATTTCAAAGATTCCTGAAGTCCAAACTTATCAGCCTGTGCCACATACTCATCAAATTTATCAATTGAAGCTTCGCCTGTGATAAACTTAAGAATCATTTCATCAACATAAGTTTTAACGTTTGCCATTGTGTTAGCATCAGCATCGCTTTCCTCTATCAAAATAGAAATCGGAGGCAGGAGATGTTCGCCCATGTTTGTTTTCATCCACTCAAGCTGAGCATTTTTCTGTTGCTGTGTCGGATAATACTGTTCCATGTATCTCTGGTCCTGAACCATTACACCGCTGTAGCATGAACGTGTGTAAAGACCCATTGCGTTACCGATGGAAAGTCCGTCAGGGTTATTCATGATAAGGTCTGTGTATGTGGGATATTTTTCTCCGTCTTTATCTTCCCATGTGTAGCTTTCGCCTTCGATACCGAAGTTAAAGAGGTTGTGACCTTCTTCTGTGAAGCCATAGTCAAGGAAACGTGCTGCAAGCTCTATGTTTCTGCAGTTGTTGGAAATACCTGTACCTGCAGCTGTGGAGGTGATTCCTGTCATGTAACTGTACTCAGCTTTTTCACCCTTTTTCATAGCAGGGTACTGAATACCAACTAAGTCAAATTTGCTTCTGTCCTGTTCAGCATTTAAAAGTGTTCCGATACCGCTACCGCACCAGAGCATTGTTATTGCAGTTTCGCCGTTTAAAAGATCTGTGTGAATTGTTTTGGAGTCAATACTTGCCATATCGGGATGGATAAGACCTTCTTTGTACCATCTGTTAAGTGTAGTCATAAGGTCTTTCATGGCGGGCTCTGTGTAACCGTAAACAACTTCGTCGCCGTTTTTGTACCAGCTTGGATATACACCGTATGCAGGACCGAATGTCTGAAGGAGCATATCAATTGTACCCATGAAAGGATACTCAACACCCTCAGCTTTTAAAGCCTTCAAAACAGTTTCCCATTCTTCGATTGTTGTAGGAGCCTCAAGTCCAGTTTTCTTGAAAATATCGGCACGGATTGCAGGTCCGTATGCAATCTGCAAAATACCTTCTTCCAAAAGCATTGGGTAAGTGTAGTACGTACCTGAGTCGGTTTTTGAGCCTTTTTCCCATGTTTCATTCTGCTCAAGTCTTGCTTTAAGTGCAGGTGACCACTGGTCAATGATATCATTGAGTTTATGAATATATCCGTCTTTTATTGCAGCTTCTGCACCGCCGGGATATGAGCCCCAGCTATAGCTTACCAAATCAGGAAGGTCATCGGAAGCGAGCATAATCTGGAACTGCTCTTTGTCCTGACCTGTCTGTGCATGAACGTAGTTTACCTTAACACCTGTTGCCTCTGAGATTGCTTTTCCAAGCGGTGTTTCACCAAAGTTTTCAAACTTGTGATTCCACATTGTGGAAGAGCCCATCCAGTAGTCAAGTGTGTCATCACACTGAATCGGATAAATCTTGTCTCCGTTGTATGTAACAGGAGAACCGTTTGTTGCCACTTCTGCTTTTTTGCCGCAGCCTGCAAATGAAGCTGCAACCATTATGAGTGCAAGAAGCAGTGCCACTTTTTTCATGTGACTTTTTTTCATAAAGTTTAACCTCTCTCTCTTTTCGGGACAAACCCGTTATAATTCTCCTTCATTATACATGAACAATATACAAAAATCAAGTAAAAAAAACTATTTTTTCAATGAAAATAACTAAATAAACAATAAAAATATACAAAAAGAAGCCTGACCGCAAAAAACGTACTATTGCGTCAGACTTCCTTTATTTCTTCTTTTGGGGAACCTTTGGTTCACCGCCCTGGAGAAGTTTTATATCGTCTTTTGTAAGATTGTATTTTTCATACATATCGGGTCTTTTTTGCTCCGTTCTTTTAAGTGACATATATTTTCTCCATTTTGCAATCATGCCGTCGTGTCCACTTAAAAGAATTTCGGGCACCGTTCGCCCTCTGTACTCGGGCGGTCTTGTGTACTGGGGATATTCAAGTAGTCCCCCCTCATGGCTTTCCGTCTCGCCGTTGCCTTTTCCGACAACACCTTCTACCATTCTCGAAAGAGAGTCTATAATTGCCATGGCAGGAATTTCTCCGCCCGTTAAAACATAGTCACCTATTGAAATTTCCTCATCAACTATTTCTTCTATAATTCTTTCGTCTACACCCTCATAGTGTCCGCACAGTATAACTATATGTTCCTTTTTGGCAAGCTCTTTTGCTTTTTGCTGATTAAAAACACTCCCCTGAGGTGACATATATATAACATGAGGCTTTGTGTCCCCTGCCACCGACATATATGCATCAAAAATAGGCTGAGGTGCCATAACCATGCCCCCGCCTGCCCCATAAGGGTAGTCATCAACCTTACCATGCTTGTTTTCGGTAAAGTCACGGATATTTACAAAACTCATATCGATAAGGCTTTTTTCTCTCGCCCTGCCGATAACACTTTCCCCGAGTACCGCCTCAAACATTTCAGGGAACAAAGTCAAAACATCAATCTTCATCATCCAAAAGTCCTTTTAAGGGTGTTATAAACACCTTTTTGTTTTCTATATCTATTTCTTTAACCACATCGTCAATTACAGGTATGTAGTATTTTTTTCCGCTTTCGCTTTTAATCTCATAAACGTCGTTGCTTCCCGTCTGAAAAACGTCTGTGATTTTGCCGATTTCACCTTCTGCTGTCATAACTGAAAGTCCCAAAAGGTCAACAATATAGTATCTTCCTTTTGGAAGCGGGGGTGCATCTTCTCTTTTTACATAAACGTCTTTTCCCTTAAGCGCTTCAGCCTTGTCCATGTTGTCAATTTCCGAAAGACGCAAAAGAAGATTTCCCTTATGCTCTTTAAGTCCTTTAAGAGTGTAAGGCTTATTTTCTATATATAAAGTTTTTATTTTCTTAAAAAAAGCGGGACTGTCTGCAAGGCATATTGCCTTCATCTCTCCCATAACACCATGAGTATTTACAATTTTAGCACATAAAAGCATAGAAATTCACCTGTTCTTTAATAATGTGTGTTTTATGCAACAATACACCTATACGAATTGAAAATCTCAGATTTTCTTCATTAATTTTCAACTTTCAATTTTCCATTTTCAATTTATTTTGAAAAGAAGGGTGTAAAAATTTTTACACCCCAAAACTTTAAGCAATTATATTATATCTACAATCACTTTTGTATTTTCTTTTCCTGCCTTGGCCTTCATTACTGAACGAATAGCCTTTGCAATTTTACCTTGTTTTCCGATTACCTTACCCATGTCACTTTCGTTTACGTGAAGGGACAAAACGGTTGCATCTTCTCTCACTTCTTCATCTACGGTGACATCATCAGGAAACTGGGCAAGGGATTTTGCAATGTAAATGAGTAATTCTTTCATTTCGCTTCACCTCTTACTTGATAACACCGCTTCTTTTGAGAAGGGATTTAACGCTATCGGTAGGCTGTGCACCAGTTGCCATCCATTTCTGAACTTTTTCCGCATCAATTTTGATTTCGGAAGGATTTGTCATAGGATTGTATGTTCCAACAACCTCGATAAATCTGCCATCACGTGGGTAACGTGAATCAGCAACAACTACTCTGTAAAAAGGAGCCTTCTTTGCACCCATTCTTCTAAGTCTGATTTTAACTGCCATTTATTTCACCTCCAAATTAATTTTCTTTATATATAAATCAAAATATATAAATCAAAACATAAAGCGCATTTTCTTTTTCATATTTTTAGCGCCTTTTCCCGTAAACTGCTTCATCATTTTCTGCATGTCGTCAAACTGTTTTAAAAGCCTGTTTACATCCTGCACCTCGCGTCCGCATCCTTTTGCAATTCTTACTTTTCGGCTTGCGTTGATTATTGACGGGTTTTCTCTTTCTGCGGGTGTCATTGATTTTATGATTGCGGCAACCCTGTCAAGCTGTCTGTCATCAATCTCAACTCCTGAAAGGGCCTTTTGGTTTACACCCGGAAGCATTGACATAATAGATGAAAGCGAACCCATATTTTTCATTTGCTCCATCTGCTCCAAAAAGTCGTTAAGGTCAAAACGCTGCTGACGGATTTTTTGTTCGAGTTCCATTGCTTTCTTCTCGTCAAAAGCCTCCTGTGCTTTGTCGATAAAGGTTAGCATGTCACCCATTCCGAGAATTCTCGATGCCATTCTGTCAGGATAAAAAGGCTCAATATCACTCACCTTTTCTCCTATACATGAAAACTTTATAGGTTTCCCCGTAACGGCTTTAACTGAAATTGCGGCACCGCCTCTTGTATCGCCGTCAAGTTTTGTAAGTATAATTCCGTCAATCCCGATGTCCTCGTTAAAGCCTTTTGCGATGTTTACGCTGTCTTGTCCTGTCATAGCATCTATAACAAGCAAAACTTCCGTCGGATTTGAAACTTTTTTGATGTTTTTAAGCTCTTCCATCAGTTCTTCATTTATCTGAAGACGTCCGGCAGTATCTATAATAATTGTGTCATAAAGTGTACTGTCACAACTTTTAACACACTCTTCTGCTATCTTTACGGGGTCAGTTTCCCCTTCAATTTTGAAAACGGGAACACCTACACTCCCGCCCACAACCTCAAGCTGTTTTACTGCCGCAGGTCTAAAGACGTCACAAGCGGCAAGCAAGGGTTTTTTGCCCTGCTTTTTTAAGAGCCCTGCAAGTTTTGCAGAGGTTGTTGTTTTACCGCTACCGTTTAAACCTACCATTAAAATTACCGTAGGCGGTTTTGGTGATACGGCAATTTTCTGCTCTGTGCCCCCCATAAGCTCAACCATTTCGTCACGAACGATTTTTATAATCTGCTGACTTGGCGTGAGGCTTTCGAGCACTTCGCTTCCCATTGCCTTTTCGCTTACATTATTTATAAAATCTTTAGCCACTTTAAAGTTTACATCGGCTTCAAGGAGCGCCATGCGCACTTCACGCATTGCATCTTTTATGTCTTTTTCCGAAACCTTGCCTTTGCCGCGTAGCTTTTTAAATGTGGCTTGCAGTTTTTCGCTTAAACCTTCAAAAGCCATAACTATAACTCCATACCGCTGCGAATTGCAGCAACGCTTTCAAGTATTCTCTCTCTTTTGTTTTTTTCCATGCCCTCAGTCTCGCTTTCAATCTTGTCAAGCTCCATACTGACAAGTGATGAGTAAGAGCACATCCCGATTTTTTCCTCAAGGCTTAAAAGCCTTTCTTCGCCTTTTTTAATCGTGTCACGCACGCCCTGCCTTGTAACGCCTATCTCTTCGGCAATTTCGCCAAGGCTTAAGTCAAGATTATAGTACATGTGGAGGGCATCGCGTTGCTTTTCTGTTAAAAGCCTTCCGTAAAAATCGAGTAAAAGTGATGTGTTTAAATTATCTTTCATATCTTAAAACCTCATCAGGGTGTAAAGCATTTTTGCTTTACACCCTGATATTGTACACCATATTTTACTCTTTGTCAAGAGTTTTTTTAACTTTTTCAAGTATCTCCATACTCTTTGGCATATTCTCCGTCAGGTCAAATTCGTAGGGATGTTTTTTATCTCCCGATTTCATAACCTGAATATAACCCGTGTGATTGCCATAATCCGATGATTCACCCAAGGCAACCCTGTCTTCTATCATGGCATCAAGTAAAAGGTTTATATCCTCTTTTTGGGTTATCATAATCTCCTTATCATCACCGTAAATCTGAACTCTTACCGCCGAAACATTTCCCCTTTCCCTTCGCAAAATAGGGTGCTTTGCGTTTATGTAGTCCTCATTTTTTGTGATTTTTCCAACCTTTTCATCAAGTATATATTTGTTGGCTTCAAAATAGCGAAGCACCGTTTTACCGTTTTCGAGAACATAACCTATAACCACATAATCGTTATATCTCGCCTCGGGAATTTCTATAACTTCTTTATGGAAGTTTACAACAGCTTCTATCCCCTTCCCGTCCTCAAAAACTGCTCCGTCATTTCCGAGGTAGTAGTGATTATTGTCTCCTCCAAGTCCCACGGCATCACGAAAAACCGAAGCTGACCGCGTTTCAAAATTTAAGTATGCCTTTTTGATTTCGCTCTTTTCGGGAACAAAATCCGTAAAGCCTAAAGGGTCTGCAAAAATAATTCCCACTAAAAGAGCACTTACTGCAATATATATAAGGAAGCCTTTTATATTTTTCCAGAATTTCAAGGACTTTGTAAGAAGCATTCCTGCCGCCGCATAGCCGATAAAGGCAAAGAGCAAGGCGAAAAATATTCCGGCAATCTCTTTTCTGTCACCTTGAAAAATGAGATAACCTGCAATCATAACGCAAGCAGTAAATCCATATTTGAATATGGGTTTAAAAAACTTAAAGCTTATTATATCCCCCGCACTTTCCAGAGGACGCTTTTTGTAGAAAAGTATTCCTAAAAGCACTAATGCCATAAACGTAACTATGTATATAATAAACACCTGCCAGGGCATGTCGAATGCATCAAATGCCTTAATGCCAGGAAGCTGTTCCAAAACGTCATACACCATATCATTCTCGCCCGCAAAACCGCGAAGGAATATTTTTAAAACCTCAATCACAAGGTAGTAAATTATAAGCGGAAGATAGTTTGCTATGACAGAAAATGCACCATGTGCAAAAAAGTTTCCCGTAAACATTCCCACAAGAAAGCATATCGAAAGCTCCATGAGGGAAAAGAGAGTGTAGTGTCCGCATATTTTCAGAACGTCAAGTATGGAATACGATGCAACCACTCCGCCAAACGGCATTATCACAAGAAGCAAAAGTGCATTTACTATCATTGGTATTAAAATCAAAATGGTGCCTGACAAAAATGCACTCATGTAAAGGCTTTCCCTCGTATAAGGAAGACTATGGAAAGCAGTTACGGAGTTTACCCTGTGCAGATAGCTTAAAATAAGGCATCCTAAAATGAGCGGAAATGCTATGGCATAAACCACCGCGTTATTTTCCATTATATTCTCGAAAATGTGCATATAAGGGTCATATTCACGGGTTATAGTGGGCATAGTGTAGCGAATTTGGTTTATAACGCTCATTGGAAGCATTAAAAAGAGATACACCGTCATAAGAGCACTTGTCCACCAAAATCTTTTGAGATTTGTTTTGATTAGTCCACTACCAAATGTCAGCTTTCTTAACTTCATATCCAAGTCCTCCCATCTCATATATAAACACCTCTTCGAGTGTAAGCGGAAGCATGTCGAAAACAAGAGGATTTGTTTTTCCTACTGCCTCTTTTATTCTCTCTGCCTCGCCCTTTACAATAAGAAGATTTACACTTCCGAATTTTGTTTTGTTTACTATTTCAATTTCTTTTGATATCTCTTCGGGGATTTCTCCGCTGAAAGCAAGCTGAATTTTATGGAAATTGCCCTTTACATCGTCAATCCCTTTTTGAATTACAACTTCGCCGTTTGAGAGCATTCCGACATGGTCGCACACATCTTCAAGCTCACGAAGATTGTGAGAAGATATCAAAACTGTTATATTTCTCTCAGAAACGTCCTGCAAAAGTACACTCCACACCCTTTTTCGCATTACAGGGTCAAGTCCGTCAACAGGCTCATCAAGTATTAAAATTTCAGGCATTGCACAAATGCCGAGCCAGAACATAACCTGCTTTTGCATTCCCTTTGAAAGCCTTGTAACCTTTCTTTTTAAATCTATCTCAAAAACCGCCTGCAGTTTCAGAAATCTTTCCATGTTGAAATTTTTGTAAATGCCTTTATAAAAGTCCGCCATTTCTTTTATGGAATAAGACTGAAAGAAATAAAGGTCATCAGGTATGTAGAATATCTTTTCTTTTACAGAAGGATTTTCGTAGGAAGATATGCCATCTACCAAAATTTCACCTTCGTCACATTTAAGTATCCCCATAATGATTTTTAAAAGCGTTGTTTTTCCTGCCCCGTTGGGACCTACAAGACCGAACACACTTCCCTTTGGCACCGTAAGGCTTAAATTTTTAAGTGCCTCAAAGCCGTCAAACCGCTTTGTAACGCCAATGCATTTAATCACCTAAATCTTCCTTTCCTTTAATAATTTCAATGATTTCCTCATCCTTCATGCCGAGAAACTTAAGCTCATCCGCTATTTTTTTAAGCTGACGCAAAAGGTCATCAGCAGGTGCCTTTTCCTTTGTATAATCCCGCGGTGCCACAAAATAGCCTCTGCCTCGCATTACAACAATAAACCCTTCCCCCTCAAGCTCTTTATACGCTTTTTGTATGGTATTGGGGTTTATTGCCATTTCTGCTGCCAGCTCTCGTACTGACGGAATTTGTTCCCCTGAAAGCAGTGCCCCTTTTACTATAAGCTCTCTTATTTTTTCTTTTATCTGCTCATAAAGCGGGCGACTGTCTCCAAAATCAAGTTGAAACATAACATCACTCCTTTAGGTGTACTAGTGCACTTAATACACCTTGTACACTCATAGTAGCATATAATTTTTAATTTGTCAACAGTTTTTTACATTATTATTGACTTTTTAAATAAAGGGGTATATAATTAGTTAAGATTTATACGAGGTGACAAAAATGCAGAAGGAAAAATCAAGTTTAAGGCTTTTCTGGTGTCTTTTTTTCATATACACCATGAATACGTTTACCAAAATTGCATTTTCAGCCGTTACTGCGGCAATGATTAAAGACGGAGTGCTCACGAAAACTCAGGCAGGAACTGTAAGCGGTGTGTTCTGGTTTGTGTATGCTTTAGGACAGTTTGTTGGCGGTTCTCTTGCAAGCCGACACCCGATAGCTCTTTTGAAATTAAGTCTTATAGGCGGAGGACTTGCAAATCTTTTAATGGCTTTTTCGGATAGTTACATTCCTATTTTAATTATATGGAGCATTAACGGAGTTTTGCAGATGGGACTTTGGCCCTCTGTTTTGTACCTCTTAACAAATTACATACTTCCTGAACAAAAAAGCAAATCTCTTACCTACATTGCATTTTGCTATGCCATAGGCTCCATTTTAAGTCACGTCTGCACAGCCGTTGTTTTGACATACTTTACATGGCATATAGTGTTTATATGGTGTTCGGCTATGAGCCTTATCTCAGTTATACCTGTTTTTTATATAAAAAGAACTCTTATTCCTCAGCTTTCGGAAGGAAAGGAAATCCCAAAAGCCGAAAAGAAAGAAAAAGAGCATCTCCCAAAAGGCTTTATATGGAAAAGCGGACTTATGTTTTTCTGCACACTTCTTTTAATCAAGAGCTTTACAGAAACAGGAATTAAAACATGGATGCCGACAATTTTAATGGAAAGTCACGGTGTTTCCCCGAGCTTTACATCTGTTTTGTCAGTAGTGCTTCTCGTATTAAACCTCTTTGGGGTTTCAATCGGTGCATTTATTTACAGGAAACTTCGTGAAAATGAGGTAAACACTCTCTTTTTCCAGTACATTTTAATAGTTCCCATGATGGCTTTGCTTTTAGGTTTCCGAAGCATGAATGTTTATATACTCACAATTATTTTCTCGCTTATAACCGTTATGCTCTATGGCTCGGGACAGATAATGAGTATGTACTATCCTTCCCGTTTTCAAAACACGGGCGCCGTCGCGTTTATGGGCGGTATTTTAAACTGCTTTGCAGCGATGGGTAATGTTATTGCCTCATATGCAAACGGACTTATTGCCGACCTTTTCGGCTGGAACGTTACTATTATAGTGTGGAACAGCGCAATTATTTTCTTCGTTTTCGTAACTTTTATGCTTATGCCGATATGGAATAGATTTCGGAAGGAACAAGGGATTAAATAAAAAAAGTAGTGTTGAAACACTACTTTTTTTATTTAATGATGTTTTATTAAGCCCCAATTAAAGTTTAATTTTGACTACTGTCTTTTTGAGATATGTTCCAACACCTTCCATACCCGGCGTATGTGCATCCTCTGGGAACACAACGCAAAAATCGCCTTTACCTAAAACCACCTTATCGCATCTGCCTTTAAGAAGAATATAATCATCTTCTTCGTTATACTCGGTTGTTTTGGTGAGAGTATCTGTGTTTGCGTATGCTATGCCTTCAGAGCCTTCTATAACATAGTGAATGTCAAGATATTTTCTGTGTGCTTCAAGTATTGTTTTTTTGTTTCCGTCTTTATCAAAATCAGATGTTTCGAGCTCGGAAATTCCGCCTCTGAAGCCTTCAAATTCATATCCGCCTTTGGAATCTTTATCCAAGGTTTTCAAAAATTCAAAAGTAGCTTTGAAGTTGGGGTTTACGCTATAATACTTTTCAGCGTCTTTAATATTTGCAACTATCATTATTTATTCTCCTTTAATTTTTCAAAAAGTTTTTGGCTTCCTGCAACCACAATATCGTCTCCGCCTTTTTTAAGGAATGAGCTTCTTGACTCGTATCCGCCTTCGTCATAAGCCGAGGAAGTCGGGAAATATGTGTCACCGCCGTTTGTAAGACAGCATACGAATGTGTTGTCAAACAAAGACTCTTTCTGAATTCTGAGTCCTATTTCAGTGAAAAGCTCACCCGGAGTTCCTAAAAATACTGCGTCACCTATTTTAAGACCTGACAATGTATAATTGTAGCTTTCAGGTCCGTTTTGAAGGGACACAATTCTTCTTGCCTCTGCAACCGCGGTTGTAAGCTCCATTTTTTCAAACGGGATTTCGTCATCTCTTCCCTCTTCGTGAAGTTTTACGAGTTTCATAGACTCCTCAACTCTTGAATTATCCTGATTTGAAGGAATAACTATTTCTTCCGATGCGAATGCTATTTTGTCAGCATTTACAGGTACTGCTTTTTCACAAATCTTAAGCACTGCACCTGCAACCACCTGTCCCATGTGTTTTGCATGGGAGTAGCTTCTCGGCACACCATCGAAGGTATCATACTGAAGACCCATTCTGTCAAAAGCGGTGGGATTTGGTTTAATGTGATTAACATCTCCCTGTGCACCTGTTAAAAATACACACTTTACACCGCTGAGTGCTTTTTCGATTGTTCTTACCACAAAGCCCGGCCAGTCACCCGAAATCATTTCTCCGCCGACTGTGTCTGCATGAGTGCCGAAATTTACTATGTAAACATCGTCTGCCCCTTCACGCACTACCTTTAAAAGTTTAACAGTTTCGTTTACTGTACCGAGTGGGTGGTCTATATCAGGGTTTCCAACACCCGGATTTGTCTGGGTGTTGCCATTTTTCATTTTGAATCTGCGTACAAATGAAATATTTTCTGCCTTACCGTCAGCAGTGAAAAGAGAAGCCTCTTTCATATCAGAAAGTGCTGCCTTAGTCGCATCACAAAGTTTTGAAAGCATAAAATCCTCATAGTCCTTGTCACCGGGATTTAAATCCATGGCTTTTACGTTAATGCTTGGTCCTGTATGAGTATGTGAGCAGTTTATAAAAAGCGCCTCTTCCTCTATACCGCATTTTTCTGCAATAAATTTTCTGTATCTGTCGCACTGCTTTGCGGACATCATAAGTATGTCAACACCGAGTATCACTGCGCGTCTTTCCCCATCATCAAACGCGCATGCGCTTACGTAAAGGTCATCAAGCACGCCTTTTGCATTTCTTTTTTCATAATAACCTGAAATAGCAACTCCCATTTTTGGTGTTATACATTCTCTTGCAAATCCTGCTTTCATTTTTATTTCCTTTCCGAGAACACAAATTCTGTTCCACCGTCTTCATTGTAGTATTTAAGTTCAAAATCGAAACCGCTCTCATCTGCTATTGCCTTATAAAGAGTTCTTGTCTCTTCTAT
>JAZOQG010000068.1:0-15081 GCA_045656005.1 Clostridia bacterium | reverse complement strand
AATTTTTGTATTAGTTACACCAATAGACATTTTGTTATCTGTTTTTTCAAATATTACAGAAAACTTATCAGTCAATTCTTGACGTAAGTTATTATAGTCATAAGAAAAATCTAGAATTAGCGAATCTGATAAATCACTCGTATTATCATCTGTTACTATTTTTTGAATTGAATATGTTATGTGAGTATGAATCTCTTCTTTGTTTTCAAATTCTGCTTTTAAGCATATTACGGGTTCGTCTGCTGAATTATTGAATATAGACTTAATCATATCAATGGATAGATTGTTATAACGAGAAAATAAAGTGCTCATAATTAAATTAATGTCATCATATATTCCCATCATTACAATAGCTTCAAGAGCGGATGTTTTTCCGCTGTTATTTGAGCCAGCAAACACATTGACTCTTTTTAATGATTTCAAAGATACATTTTTCAATCCTCTGTAAAGTCCAATATCAATTTGGGATAACATTCTTAACACCTCTTTTGCTAAGCAAATTTAATTTTGAAAAATCATGTCACATAACGGACGTGTTTTTCGTTGGTGGAGATGAGGGGAGTTGAACCCCTGTCCAAAAACATATTCACAAGGACTTCTCCGAGCGCAGTTTATGATTAAAATTCCCTCATTAAAGCACTCACAAACAACCGCTTTAAATCGGTAGCTTCATTATGCATGCCGGGGGCAAAGCTTAGCCCGGTCACGTTCACCGCTACTTGACGCCTTTATCGCAGCCGCGGTACTCCGCGTAAAGACGGCTGCCGAAATTAGGCAGCGTAAGCTAAATTATTGTTAGCGTTTAAATTTAAAAATTGAGCTTTTAAAGTGGCGCTCACCACTGCTCGCTATCCCGGCTTCAATATCCCTGTCGAAACCGTTACATCCCCATGTGTTACACTACATAGTTTAACATAAAAACAAAATAATATCAACATTTATATTTATTTTTAACACAAATATAATAATTCAAACGTATTTATTGCAGATTTATAAAACAAAACCTTGATAAATGCGTAAAAATATGATAAAATTAATTCCAAATAATGTTTTGTGCAAAAAATATTAAAAAGGAATTGATTTTTATGAAAAAAATTGTTTTTGCGATTATAATGGTTTTTGTACTTACTCTTTGCGGTTGCAGCGGTGATGGTGGTGAGGGGGCACCTACCCCTTCAATAGTTCCTAAAAGTGAGGCGGAGGCAATACCCGAGGGAAGCATTTCCTTTGAAATAAAAAATGAAAGCGGCGGAGATATATACGAGGCATATATTGCGGTGGCGGAAACAGATGGATATGGAGAGGACCTTTTAAAAGAGAGAATAATAAAAGACGGCGACAGCATGGCAATTCATTTTATGCCTGCGGAGAATGCGCAATATTACGATTTAAAGGTTTTAAGAGAAGACGGGCAGTTTTACACATGGCTCAATGTTCCTGCACCGACTATTAAGAAAATAAATCTTCTTATTTCAAGCGATGAAGGACCGCTTTTTACTACTGAATAGAAAGGGCAAAACAAATGTACGTTTCAAATGACTGGAAAGATTATGAAGTTATAGATACATCTTTGGGCGAAAAGCTGGAAAGATGGGGCGATGTAATACTCAGAAGACCTGACCCGCAGGTAATATGGAAAAGTGACAAAAAGTGGAAAAATGTTGATGGGCACTATCACCGCAGTAAAAACGGCGGTGGCAACTGGGAGTTTTTTAAAAATCTTCCCGAAAGGTGGACCATATCTTACAAAGAACTAAAATTTTATGTGCGTCCAACAGGATTTAAGCATACGGGACTTTTTCCTGAGCAGGCAGTAAACTGGGACTATATTATAGAAAAGACTTCAGGGAGAGAAAAGCCGAAGGTACTTAATCTTTTTGCCTATACGGGCGGTGCTACTTTGGCGGCGGCTTATGGCGGCGCAGATGTTGTGCATGTTGACGCCTCTAAAGGAATGGTAAGCTGGGCAAAGGAAAATCTTAATTTATCGGGTCTTGGAGACAGATATGTAAGATTTATAGTTGATGACTGCGAAAAGTTTATTATGCGTGAAATTAAGCGCGGAAACAGATACGACGGAATTATTATGGACCCGCCTTCTTACGGAAGAGGTCCCGGCGGTGAGCTTTGGAAAATGGAAGATAAAATTTTTGATTTTGTATCTCTTGCGGCTAAAGTTTTATCGGACAATCCTTTGTTTTTTATTGTTAATTCATACACAACAGGTCTTGCCCCTCAGGTTATAAAGAACATAATTTCTCTGGGTGTTGGTTGCAAGGCGGAGTCTGATGAAATAGGGTTGCCGATTACTGCATCGGGACTATATCTGCCGTGCGGTGCTGTGGGACGAGCTTATTTTTAGGAAAGGAACTCTTATGCTTAAAACAAGAGAGCTTTATTTTGAATATAAAACTGAAGAAGAAAGCAAGGTTGCGTTAAAAGGTGTAAATCTTGACATTAAAAAAGGCGAATTTGTGGCAATATTAGGACATAACGGCTCGGGTAAAAGTACAATCGCAAAGCATTTTAATGCAATACTTCTACCAAGCGGTGGAAAAGCTTTTGCAGGAGGTATGGACACCTCGGACGAGAGGCTTTTGGAAAAAATAAGAAAAACTGTCGGTATGGTTTTTCAAAATCCTGACAACCAGATAGTTGCTACTGTGGTTGAAGAGGATGTTGCATTCGGTCCCGAAAACATGGGAATTGCACCGGAAGAAATAAGAGAAAGAGTTGACATGGCGCTAAAGGTCGTGGGCATGTCAAAATATGCTCTTTCCGCACCTCACAATCTCTCGGGTGGGCAAAAGCAGAGAGTTGCCATTGCAGGAATTATTGCAATGAGACCTTCCTGCATAGTTTTAGATGAGCCTACTGCAATGCTTGACCCTTCTGGAAGAAAAGAAATTATGGAAACAATTAAAAAGCTTTCCCGTGAGATGGGGATTACGATAGTGCTTATAACTCATTATATGGACGAGGCGGCACTGGCTGACAGAGTTATTGTGATGGATGACGGCATGATAAAAATGGACGACACACCTGAAAATGTTTTTTCAAGGCGTGACGAGATGGTTTCTATGCGTCTTGATGTGCCGCAGAGCACAGAGCTTTTGTGGAGACTTAAAAGGGCAGGGTATGATGTTAACGAAAAGATTATAACTGCTGATGATTGCGTAGAAGAAATAGCAAAGCTTTTTATGAGGAAGTAGCGAAAAAATGATTGAACTTAAGAATGTAAGCTGCATATATTCCGAGAACGGACCTTTTGAAACGGTGGCGGTCAGGGATATTTCGCTGAAAATTGAAAAAGGCGGATTTTACGGTTTGATAGGTCACACGGGTTCCGGGAAGACAACCCTTGTTCAGCTTATAAGCGGACTTTTAAAGCCTACGAGCGGTGAAATATGGATTGACGGAGTGAATATTGCAGACAAAAAAATAAAAACAAAAGATATTGTAGGAAAAACGGGTCTTGTTTTTCAGTACCCTGAATATCAGCTTTTTGAGGAAACTGTTTTTGACGATGTGGCATTCGGTCCTCGTAATATGGGCCTTTGTGAAGAAGAAGTCAAAAAAAGGGTTATAAGTGCACTTGATGCAGTTGGAATAGGAGAAAAGACATACAAAAAATCACCATTTGAGCTTTCTGGCGGACAAAAGAGAAGGGTTGCAATAGCGGGAATTTTATCAATGGAGCCTGAGGTTTTAATACTTGACGAGCCTACTGCGGGACTTGACCCCGGAGGTCGCGACGATATATTCGGTGAAATTTCAAAACTCCACAAAGAAAAGGGGATAACAGTTATTCTGGTATCTCACAGTATGGAAGATGTTGCGAAGGTTTGCGAAAAAGTTATCGTGATAAACGGCGGACAGATTGAAATGTGTGCTTCTACGGGAGAGGTTTTTGCAGCAAGCGAAAAACTTTCCCAAATGGGGCTTTCCATACCTCAAATCAGTAAGATTATCAGCTCATTAAGAGAAAAAGGGATAAAACTGCCCGATAATATTTTAACTGTTGATGATGCGGAAAAAGCCATAATTTCCTTGCTTGGAGGTGGCGCAAATGATTAAGGACATCACTTTGGGTCAGTTTTACCCGGGTAGTTCTGTGATACACAGGCTTGACCCGAGGGTTAAAATCCTCTGGACACTTTTTTATATTATTTTGCTCTTTTTTGTAAAAAATGCTGTGGGTTTTCTTTTGTATGCAGGAGTAACTGCTGTTATTATCTGCCTGACTAAAATAAAATTTCGTTTTATACTAAAGGGACTTAAACCCATAATATTTTTGCTGATTTTTACTTCCCTTATAAACATTTTTATGACGGGGGAGACAGTACTTTTTAAAATTGGTTTCTTGAAGGTTACAAAGGAAGGGTTAATATATGCCGCTTTGATGGCACTGAGGCTTGTGCTTTTGGTTATGGGAACATCAATTCTGACATTTACAACGTCACCAATTTCTCTGACAGACGGAATTGAAAGGCTTCTTTCTCCTCTTGCAAAAATAGGTGTGCCTGCACATGCTATTGCAATGATGATGACTATTGCACTTCGTTTCATTCCTACAATAATGGAAGAAACGGACAAAATAATAAAAGCACAATCAGCCCGCGGAGCAGATTTTGAAAGCGGAAATCTTATAAAAAGGGCAAAAGCTATGACGCCGCTTTTAATTCCGCTTTTTATAAGCGCATTCCGCCGTGCGGACGAGCTTGCAACTGCTATGGAATGCAGGGGATATCACGGCGGTGAGGGAAGAACAAGACTTAAACAGCTTAAAATGATAAAAGCAGACTATATAGCACTTTTTATGATGCCTCTATTTTTGCTTTTAATAATTTTAATAAATCAAATTAATATCCGGATGGTGTAACGATTTGGAAAAACGCAATATAAAGCTCACTCTTATGTATGACGGTATCGCCTATCACGGTTTTCAAAGGCAGAAAAACGGTATTACTATACAGGAGTGTCTGGAAAATGCAATATTTGAGATAACGGGAGAAAAATCTACTGTTACAGGTTGCGGAAGAACTGATGCAGGAGTGCATGCAGCGGCTTACGTTGCAAATTTTTTCACATCTTCTTCAATTAGTTGTGAAAAACTGCCTTTTGCACTTAACGCAAAACTTCCTGAGGACATAAGAGTTTTCGGAGCAGAGGACATGG
The DNA here is from genome assembly GCA_045656005.1 of Clostridia bacterium. Taxonomy (GTDB): domain Bacteria; phylum Bacillota; class Clostridia; order UMGS1883; family UMGS1540; genus JAZNQN01. Next base: position 9,903 of record JAZOQG010000068.1, on the reverse strand, counting down.
GGAAAGATTTCCATGCGAGATACTCTGCAAAAAGAAAGACATACGCATACAAAATAGTAAACAGACCTTTTTCCGATGTGTTTTTATCAAGATACAGTTGGTTTTATCCTTCGAAACTTGATATAGAAAAAATGAAAATAGCGGCAGAAAAAATTGTTGGGAAGCACGATTTTGCGGCATTTATGGCGGCAGGCTCTCCTGTTTCGAGTACCGTGAGAACTGTTTTTTCGCTGAATGTTTCAGAGAATAATTCTGTTATTGATATAGAAGTTTGCGCTGACGGATTTTTATACAACATGGTAAGAATAATTGTTGGAACTTTGGTTTATGTCGGATGCGGAAAGATACATCCTGATGACGTTTCTGAAATTATACTTTCGGGAGACAGGGTACGGGCAGGGGTTACCGCACCGCCCGAAGGACTTATGATGAAAGAGGTTATATATTAATGGGTGACATAGTAGAATTTAAACCTAAAAAAGACAAAAGAATATATGTGGTTTTAGCGGTTTTAATTGTGGCATGTGCAGTTCTTTTATATATAAACATTGTTCACAGCGCTTATACGAAAAACTTAAATTTAAACAAAAGTGCCATAATGAGTGTTGAAGACTCGGGATATATTTTCGGGAAAAGCGGAGAAAGTGTTGTGGCATGCGGACACGAGGGGATAACAGCCATTGACAAAAACGGCGAAATAAAATGGAAGGCAGCCTTTCCTTCAACGACACCTTACATGGCAGTATCGGGGAAATATATTCTTTTGGCAGACTTAAACGGAAACAACTGTGCAGTTTTTTCGGGTGCAAAAAAGATTACAGAACAGAAACTGCCTTATAAAATTATTACTGCTAACCTGAATGAGAATGGTTATTATGCGGCGGCTACCAAAGAACGTGGATACAAAGCACAGGTAACTGTGTGGAACCATAAAGGTGAGCAGGTTTTTGCATGGCATTCAACTAAATATCATGTGCTTTCTTTGACTATTGCTAACAACAACCGCAGTATGATAGTTTCTGCTTTTGATGTTGAAAGCACTGACGGCAATATGTTTAAAACACTTCATTTTAATTTTGGAAAAGAAACTCCTACGGAACTTGAGGTAGGAAAAGAAAATCTTGTTGCAAATCTTAAAAGTGTTGGGAGCAGAATTTACGCTATCGGAGATGTGGGGCTTTATGCTTACAACGAGAGCGGAAGAAAAGCATTTCATATAGATTTTGGAGGTCGAACACTCCAAAGATATGACATCACTGACACAACTATTGCACTTGCACTTACAAAAACCTCGGTGGAAGGATACTACGGGGGTTCGGTTATAGAAACTTATAGTGCGTCAGGCGGAAAAAAAGGTTCTTACGAGGTTGACGACGAGATAACATTCCTTGACATGGAGGAGAACAAAATACTCGTAAATTCCCCTGACGGAGCATATATTTTAAGTGACAACGGCAGACTTTACGGTAACCTTACTTTTGGAAATGAGGTAAGAGAAGGGCTTATTTTCTCGGGAGGGAAAAAGCTGTTACTCGTAAACGGAGCCAATGTTAATATTTATGATGCAAAATAGGAGAAGAAAAAATGATATTTGATGTTTTGCTTATTGCATTTTTGGGATTTTTTGCGTGGAGAGGAAAAAGAAAAGGTTTAGTTGCAGGAGTTTTAAGTTTCTTTTCTGTTATAATTTCTTATATTTCTTCTGCGGTTTTTTCAAAACCCATATTTGAAGAAGTTAAAAAGACAGATTATTATGATGCCTTCCTCGAAAAGGCAGAAAAGCTTATTCCTCAAAATGGTGCCTTGCCCGAAGGCGGAATATTTGGTTCAATAGTTTCGGAAAGCCGCGAAATGATGGCGAATCAGCTTGCGGAAAAACTGGGATTTATAATAGTTTCAATTGCAGTTTTTATCATTTCCCTGATTTTATTAAAATTTATAATAAAACTTTTAAATTCAGTTTTAAAGTTGCCCGGCCTTAATTTTTTAAACAAAACAGGAGGACTTGTTTTAGGGACTGTAACGGCATTTTTACTCGTCTATGTAATTTTGGCGGCATGGGGAGCGGTTACAATGTTTGAAATGCCGAAGGAACTTGAGACTTCGTATTTATTAAAATCAATGTTTGAAAATAATCTTTTGTTTTTAGTTTTATAGAAGGAGAATTAATGCGAAAGGAACTTTCGCATTAATAGCCTCCGGCGGATTTTAATGCACGTGCGAAATTTTCGGCATAAGCCGAAACGCACATGTGCCATTAATCTCTTTCATTCCTTTGCTCCGCATGAAAGAGAAGATTTGGTTACTATTTTTGCCGACGCGGAGCGGCGGAATGGAGATTAAAATGGATCACATACAAAGAGCGATAACAGGTGACGGTGCAGTAAGAGCTATGGCGGCGATTACAACTGATATGGTAAGTGCGGCGCAAAAAACTCACAGTCTTTCAAAAACTACTACTGCGGCACTCGGAAGAACACTTACGGCGGCAGCACTTATGGGCTGCACTATGAAAGGTGAAAACGATAGTATTACAATTTCTATAGACGGAGGAGGTCCTGCGGGTAAAATAATTGCTGTGAGCGACTCTAAAGCTAATGTTAAAGGCTATGTTTCGCACCCCGATGCAGAAGTTCCGCCTAAAAATGGCAAACTTGATGTAGGAGGAGTTGTGGGAACACGCGGAATGCTTGGAATAATAAGGGACATGGGACTTAAAGAGCCTTATGTCGGAAAGGTTTCTCTTGCAACGGGGGAAATTGGCGATGATATTGCAAAATACTATGCGCAAAGCGAGCAAATTCCATCTGTTGTGGCACTTGGTGTTTTGGTAAACACAGACGGCAGCGTAAAAGCTGCAGGAGGACTTATAATTCAGGTGATGCCCGGAGCTACCGAAAAGCAGATAGATAATCTCGAAAAAATGGTTTCACAGCTTCCTCCGATAACAAAGCTCGTATCAGAAGGGGCAACTGCCGAGGATATAATTGGTTTTGCGCTTTCATCATTTGATTCATACACAATGGAGAAAAGCGGTTTAAATTATAAGTGCGACTGCTCAATAGAAAGAATTGAAAAAGCAATATTAAGCCTTGGCAAAAAAGAAATTGAGGACATTATAGAAAAGCAGGGCGAAGCAGAAATTACATGTCATTTCTGCAACAAAACCTATAATGTAACAGAGGAAAGACTCCGTTCTTTTTTAAAGTAAACTGTCACACAAAATAAAAAACTCCAATAATATATATAGAATATATATTAAGGAGTTGATTTGGTGGCAAGCAGGCATTTTTTTGCAGGCGTTAATACACCTGAAGGATTTTATTCGCATTTTGACAGTATTGCCGATGACAAGGAATGCAGCAGAAAGATATATTTTAAGGGCGGCTCGGGAATGGGTAAGTCGTCAATTATGAAAAAGGTATTAAAAAGGGCAGAGGAAGAAGGCTATGACATAGATGTGTTTCACTGCTCGTCAGACCCCGCATCTCTTGACGGACTTTTTATCCCAAAGCTTCGTGTGGCAATGCTTGATGCCACACCGCCTCATTGCTACGACCCTAAATATTTAGGCGTTTCGGGAGAAATTTTTGATACTTCGCCTTTCCTTGACAGCGACAAGGTCAAGGAAAATAGCGTAGATATTATTCATTTTGCGGCACTTAAAAGCCGTGCGTTTGAAAAGGCATATAATTTTTTGAAGGCAGCTCAGCCTGTGATACATGACATATCGCTTATGTATAAAAACAATATGTATCTTCACGGAATTGATATGGAGGCAGAAAAGCTCTGCAATTTGATTTTGCCCAAAATAACGATGCCAAAGTCAGGGAAACTAAGAAAAATGTTCTTAAGCGCAATAACACCTGACGGATTTATAAATTATGGGGACAGCATATTTACATCTTGCAGTACCATAGCGGTAAAGGGTGGTTACGGAAGTGACATTCTTTTGAAAAAGGTGATGGAAACTGCACTTACCAGAGGTTTCTGCGTTGAGGCGTTTTATTGTCCGATGTTCCCTGACAAAAAACTGGAACATATAGTTATAAACGATATTAAAACTGCAATTACAACTTACAATTATTATCACCATTTAAGCTATGACAAGGTTATAGAACTTGATGAATATATGGGTGAAAACTTTGGAAGGAATGATGAGGCTTACAGCAGTGCTACGGTGCTTTTAAGGCAGGCGGTGGCGGCACTTTCAGAGGCTAGAGCGGCACATCAGTTTCTTGAAAGTTTTTATTCGCCTGCAATGGATTTTGACAGTTTGCAGATAAAAACAGAGCTTTTTATAAACAGTATTTTTTAAATTTCGGAGATGAACTTATATGAAAATTTCACAAGTGGCAGAAATTATAGAAAGTTACGCGCCAAAATATATGGCAGAGGATTACGACAATGTAGGGCTTTTAATAGGTGATGCAGAGCGTGAATGCGAAAGCGTGCTTCTTTGTCTTGATGTTGATGAGTTTGTGGCAAATGAGGCGGTTAAAAAAGGGGTAAGTCTTATTGTAAGCCATCACCCTATAATGTTTAGTGCTATTAAAAAAATAACTGCTGACACATCGGAGGGCAGATGCATACTGACTCTTATTGAAAATAATATTGCACTATATAGTGCTCATACAAATCTTGATGCCGCAAAGGGGGGTCTTTGCGATTTAATGTGTGAAATTATAGGAGTTGAAAATACTTGCCCCATGACGGGAGACGGTGGGGATTTTGGAATAGGCAGAGTTGGAACTTTAAAGGGAAAACTTACTTTAAGAGAGCTTGCGGAGAAAATCAAAGTGCTCTTTTCTCTTGAAAATGTACGTTTTTCAGGAAATGACGAAAAAGTGATAGAAAGAGTTTCTCTTTGCAGCGGTGGTGGGTCATCGCTCGTATATGACGCTGTAGCATCGGGTGCTGACGTTTATATATCAGGTGACCTTAAATATAACAATGTTCGTGACCTTGTTTTTTCGGGTGTTGGTTTTATAGAAATTCCTCACTACAAAAGTGAAATTTTCGCACCTAAGCTTTTTGAAAAGATACTGGAAGGGTACGTAGAAACACATGTTTCGGAATATAATATAGATATTTTCAATAATGCATGAGTATATTTTATACTACTTGTGCTGAAAAAACTCAAAACAAAATGGAGCCGATGGCTCCATTTTATTTTGAGATTTCTAAAATTTTAAATTCAAGCACTGCACCTGATGGAACTGCCGCTGTAACGGTTTCGCCCACTTTGGCGCCGAGCAATGCTTTGCCGACAGGTGATTCATCGGAAATTTTTGATTTTACAGGGTCTGCCTCAGTTGAGCCAACAATAGTATATTCAACATCCTCATCAAACTCAACATCGTGAACCAATACCTTTGAGCCAATGCTTACAACATCGGTGTCAATTTCGCTCTCGTCAATTATCTTTACGTTTTTAAGCATGTTTTCAACTTGTATTATTCTAAGCTCAACCTGAGCCTGTTCATTTTTTGCCTCGTCATATTCGCTGTTTTCCGATAAGTCACCAAAAGCCAATGCCTGCTTAATTTTTTCAGACACCTCTTTGCGGCGGACTGTTTTCAAATTTTCAAGCTCATCTTCAAGCTTTTTAAGTCCTTCGCTGGTAAGTATAACCTGTTTTTCAGATACCATGACTCTGACCTCCTAAACTAATGAATAATGTGCGCAAAGGCGCAGAAATTATTCATAACTTTATACATTATATCATTACAGAGTATAATTGTCAATACTAATTATTAATTTTCTTGTTTAATTTAACAATTTATTAATTTTTCTACACTTTTTGTTTGTTGAAATTTACCGAAATGGGTTTTGCGCACGAAAAATCCATCCCCAGAAAGCAAAGTGCCGTTTCCAAAGCGGGAGCATTGCGAAAAATATGCTTTACATTTTTAAAAATCCCTGGTACTTTATAGATTACTTTATCAGGTTCCGTACATTGCCACGGAATAGGCCCTTTGCTCAAATTGATTATAGCATCTGCAGTCTGCTTTTGAAATAATTCACCGCCGGGCATAATAAGTGTGGCTTTTCCTGAAAAATCCAAACTGTCCTGACAGCCATTGCCAATTCCGTATTCATCTAAAAGTTTTTCGGAAAACTCGTCTTTAAGACTTGAATGGGTTAAAAAAGTGATATTTTTGTTTTTCATTATAAGAGGTTTTAAAAGATAAATATGTGTTATGCTTGATGTCAACACTACAATAGGCTTTCCATTTGCCGTGAGGGAAAAAATTTGGGGAAGATGGTAAAGTGCAAGCTCTGCACCATCGTGGTAAATTTTTTTACCTTTATATTTTGACGAAAAATTATTTTGAAAAAAACATGCATTTTTCGTAAGTTTCCTGATTTTAAGGGAAAAAATAAGTTTCTGCAAAGGTGTTGGATTATCTGCATGGTAGATTATGCGTATTTTTTTCCCGTTGTGTATTATGTCATCATAATGTCCGACCTTGGTTTTGTCTTTTGCAGGAGAAAAGAATATAAGTGTGTCCATTTGCACCTTCCTTTTATATTGGTTTCTGAAATAAGTATATTTTTATAAAAATATACTTATTACTTAAATAAAATTTTTTCAAAAATATTTACAAATGAAAAAAAAAGGAGTATAATATATAAGTAATATTTTTGAAAGGAAGTGACGGATTCATGGACGCTCATCCGGGGCGAAGTTGTAAAAACAAAATATATGTGGGCGGTGAATTCGTTTTAAGTAGCCGTCCTTATTAAGGAGGGCTTTTTTTGTATGAAAAAATAAAAGAGCTTCTTGACATGAGGAATTTTTCTGAAATCCGAAAAATACTTGCAGAGGAAAATGTTGTTGATACTGCGCTTATGTTTGAGGAACTGGCAGAGGAGGATTTTCTCCGCATTTTCAGAATGCTTCCGAAAGAGCTGGCATCGGATATTTTCAGCTACATGTCAACAGAAGCACAGCAAAGCGTTATAGAGGCTATAACGGACCGAGAACTTTCGGCAATTATTGATGAACTTTTTCTTGATGATACGGTTGACCTTATTGAGGAAATGCCTGCGTCGGTTGTAAAGAGAATGCTTAAAAATACTGACCGCGAAAAAAGAGCACTTATCAATCGTTTCCTTCAGTATGAGGAAGACAGTGCCGGAAGCATTATGACAATTGAGTTTATTGACCTGAAAAAAGAAATGACCGTGCAGGAGGCTTTCTCGCACATAAGAAAAACGGGTGTTGACAAAGAAACAATTTACACCTGCTTTGTAACTGACCAAAACAGAAAACTTGAAGGCATAGTAACTGTTAAAACATTGCTTTTGTCTGCTTACGAGGATATTGTGGGCGACATAATGGACACAAACATAATTTTTGCAACAACAGAAGATGATAAAGAGGATGTTGCAAACAAGTTTAACAAATATGACCTTTTGTCTCTCCCTGTGGTTGACAAGGAAAGACGTCTTGTTGGTATTGTAACTATTGACGATGCTATTGACGTTATTCAGGAAGAAAATACTGAAGACTTTGAAAAGATGGCGGCGATGACTCCGTCTGATGAGCCTTATCTTAAAACAAAGGTGTTTTCCCACGCAAAGCACAGAATTTTGTGGCTTTTGATTTTGATGGTTTCTGCTACTTTTACGGGGGCGATTATAACAAGGTTTGAAAGTGCGTTTACTGTAGTGCCTGTACTTGTATCCTTTATTCCAATGCTTATGGATACAGGGGGGAATTGCGGTTCACAGACATCTACTCTTATTATCCGTGGTATGGCACTTGGGGATATCAGGGGCAGAGATGTTTTAAAGGTTTGGTGGAAAGAGGTTTCCGTTGCCGTTTTAGTGGGCGCTGTGCTTGCACTTTTCAATATTCTGAGAATTTATCTTTTAAACGGAAGAGATATGTTTTTGGCACTTACTGTGTCACTAAGTCTTTATGCAACAATCATTATTGCTCAGTCGGTGGGATGCCTTTTACCGATAGGAGCAAAAAAAATAGGGCTTGACCCCGCAGTTGCGGCATCGCCCATAATTACAACGATTGTTGATGCGTGTGCACTTACAATATACTTTACTATAGCAAAAACAATACTTGGATTTTAAAATTGAATGTAAAAAGTTCAGAATGCAAAAAGGCAAGTAAAAGATGGTGTTAAAAATTTAATTTTTAACACCATCTTCTCTGTTGGGATAGGAAAAAATGTTTTAGAACCTGCTATACTATTACATTTTTCAGCCTTTTTGCGGTCTGGACTTTTTTACATCCCCTTCTTTATATTTTTTTAAGATATTCTATTGCACCTTCAAGCTGCAAATCATCATTAAACACGATATTTTCATAGTCAATACTATTAATATAAATAGCAGTTTCAAGATTTATTGTGCCTGTAACCTGCAGAGAATTATAAGTCTGAAAGGTTTTTATTGCCTCATAGGTGGCATTATCAAGCATGCCATTTGGTGTGCCTTCGTAATAATCCAAAAACTCGAGGCGTTGCTGAATGGCGCGTATGTCCTCGCTTCTGTCACCATGACGATATTCCTTTGTCACGTCAATGGGAAGAAGGTGAGAGGCATCGTGTTTGCTTGTTTTATTGGTAATGTAATAATCAGGCTCTACCCCAACTTCGTTTATGGTATTGCCATTGGGTGACAAAAATTCTGCAATGGTAAGTCTTATGGCACCTCCCGTAAGAGGATAAGCCATAATGGTTTGCATTGTGCCTTTACCATAGGTGGTTGTTCCAAAGAGCTTGCCCGCCTTTGTATCCTTAACTGCCGCAGAAAAAAGCTCGGAAGCCGATGCACTTCCTTCATTTATCAAAACCGCCAATTTATATTTCAGGCGGGTGTTGTTTGAATAATAGATTTCGTTATTTTGCGCTTGCCTGTGTTCAATTCTTGCTACAGGGCCCTTAGGGAGGAATATGTTTGCAAACTCGATAGCGCTGTTAAGTTCACCGCCAGGGTTATAGCGAAGGTCGATTATTACTTTATTAATTCCCTTTTCGTCAAATTCCTTTAAGGCAACCCTTGTATCCGCCGGGGTTGTTTTGTTAAAGGAGGAAACGGATAAATAACCGATATTACCTTCTAAAATCTTATGTGAAATGGCGGAATTTCTTATCTTTGAGCGTACCAGGTCAAGATTTATAACCTGGCTTCCACGTAAAAAGCCAACCTTAACGGCGGTACCTTCTTCGCCCAAAATAAGGCTTTGGATATATTCAACACTTTTACCCAAAACAAGTTCGCCGTTTATGCTGAAAATAATATCGTTTGGCTTAACACCTGCCGCCTCTGCGGGGCTGCCTTTAATGGGAGAGATAACAACTACTCTGCCGCTGCGTTCGGCAATACTTACTCCGATGCCGCAAAATTCACCTTCTATAGACTGCTCAACAAGGTGTTTGTAATCTTCGGGACTAAGGTAAGAAGAATGAGGGTCAAGTTTTGACATCATTACATCAACCATTTTTGCCAGGTCTGCATCAGGATTTATAAGTTTTTCGCGAAATGCCGCACTTCTGAGCTCTGCCGCATCGGCACCAAATTTATAATATATTTCTATAAATGAGGATATACTGCTAAGAGCATTATATTGTTCCTCGCCTGAAAGCTGCAATCCATCTGCAAAAACAGGGGTAACAAAAAGCAGAAGTGATATAAGTAAACAAATCAGCGATTTAAAAGGTTTTTTCATTAAAACATTCCCCTTTCATGTTTTTACATTTTTTCAGGAGCTGTAACACCCAATATATCAAGACAGTTTTTGATAACCTGTTTTGTAGCGGCACAAAGGCTTAAACGTGCTTTTGCAAGAGATGTTTCTTCACCTTTAATGTGGCAATCATTATAGAATGAGTGAAAATCTGCCGCAACGGCTATAACATATCTTGTAATTCTTGA
>JAZOQG010000067.1:0-3173 GCA_045656005.1 Clostridia bacterium | reverse complement strand
AACAAGCCCATTTGTAGCACAAAAGAATGAGCCTATTTCACACCCATGTTTTTTAGCATAATATGTGATACTTCTTATTCCGTCCGGATATAAAGAAGGTTCTCCTCCGGTAATACCTATATGTTCAACATACGAGGTCTGCGAGAAAATCTTATCAATAACACTTGCAGACATATAGAACTCCTGCGGTTCACCACGCATACAAAAATCGCAATCTCCATTACAATTATGGGTAATACAAAACATTAAATTCCTAATATTAAATTTCATTTTGGTTCTCCTTTTATGTTATTAAAAAAGACCGCTCTCAAAAAGCAGCCGTTCTTCTATCCTATATCTACTAAATCTCGGTAGTTTTTTCGTTGTTTAACATTTCCCGGAAAAAGTTCAATTAGAGTGTTTTTTAAATCCGACTTATATTTCCAGAAAAGTTGCTTTGCAAGATTTGGAACCATACAGTCTTCAGGTATGATTACATATATTGCATAATACTCCTCTGACTCATCGGCAACAACATCTACACAATTGTCGCTCAATATAACGAATCTACTTTGTCCGCCATCTACCGTCTTCCATTCCTTTTTTACCTTAAGGCTATTCTCCTTATGTTGTAATTCATTAGAGACCTGCTCTAAAAAAGAATTCCAACGCATCTCTGTATCCTCAATATTCAGAGCATTAAAAGGAATATAATAGCCCTCACAAGCGATAAGGTTTTCACTGTTAGGCGGTTGCCAATATCCACGTGCCATTAAGCCGCCCTCCTGTTTTTAAAGTTATTCGCTTTACTTAAAAGCTTCATAACCTTTAAATGTGCAGGATTCATCTCTTTTGATTTGAAATGAATGTCTGTATGCACGCTAATTTTACTACCGTCCTCCAATTTTTCCTCAATCTTAAAGGTTTTTAAAGTTCCCTTTTGTTTTCCAACTTTACATTTTTCCTCATTAAAAGAGAAAATATAATTACGCTCTTCCATTTTTCTTTTCCTTTCCTTTTTTGAATTTCTTCCTTGGTTTTATAAGCTCTGCTCTCATACCTATATGCTTTGATGAAAATGTTACATAACGGGTTTTAAGTTCTCCGCATATAAGCAGGTCGTAAAGAAATGCTACCATTGCCATAGAAGCAAACAGATTTGCTGTTACAGACTGTGGCGCAGATACTGTTCTTTCCGCACACGAAAGCTCTGATGGAAATTTATCCTCATCTTTTAACAGCTCAGGGAAAAGAGAACAAACTGGTTTATATGTGGTATGATTACTTTGTCTTATACCGCACACAACCTGACCTGTAAACTCATCATTACCCGAATCTATATAAATTAAATTCGGAATATCCCTAAACACATTATGACACATCTGACGAGACTTATTGTTATCCACACAACCAAGTAAAATTACTCTTTGGGTTTCTGGAATATCATTTCTTGGGGTGCTGTAAAAATCAGGACACACAAGTTTTCTAAGTTCCGCTTCGTCTTCCACAAAAGAGGAACGGTATTCGCATTCTATTCCGAATGCCTCCGAATACCTTTCTGCTAATACCTGCGCCTTATTTCTGCCTATATCCTGTTCAACAAAGTTCTGTCTTACAAGATTCTTTTGCTCAACAATATCCCCGTCGCAAACAATAATCCTTACTCTTCCTTTTCTTGCAAATGCAATCCTATACAAATGCGGTATAACGTAGCCCCCTGTGCCACCTGCTCCAAGTACAATTATCTTAACAGGTGCAGTAGCCGAATACCTCATATCTTTTCCTCCGTATAAGAAGATTTTTGAGGAAGAGAGAATTGCCAACGTCTTCTATCAGAATATTTCACTTTTTCATCCCACATAGGCGGATGGGGAAACACACTGAAATTTATATCAAATACCTGTTCTAAAGGCACATCAATAAATTCACCTGCACAGCCTGCTCTGACCTTTATCTCGGGAAACCCTTTGCCAAAGCGACCTGCTACAGCATATAGCCTTGTTTCCTTCTCATCCTCATCATCAACACCCGAAAAATTAGCTGGCATTGTGTTATGAGAATGAAAATCCATAACGTGAATCAAATCCTCAGAATATGGCTCTGACAAAACAGAGTCTACACGTGCGTGAGATATTTTCTGCTCAGGCACTCTTATGGTGTATTTCTTATGCACTGTATCATAAAGAATATGTACCAATGCCTCATACTTAAATTTCTTAGACATTTCATCAAAAAAATTCAAGATAAACATAAGAAGCTCCATAGGAATTTTAGGCAGACTCATATTAAAACCCATACTTATATCATCAAATTCCTTCACCTGATTTATAGGTGCCGTAAAATCTCCTATTGGTGTTTTGCGCATTTGATAGAGCCTCCCGTCTTTCGACGGGAGAACAACTATAGCCTTCTGACTTTTCTGTGCATCCTCTAAGGAAGTGCAAAACTCCTTATATGCAGGAAATTTAAGCACTTTTCCTTTTGAGCCTGCAACCTTTGCAGGTTTTACGAGACAGTCAGGATTTTTGTCCGCATCCTTTTTAGCCTTTTTAAGACCTTCAAGAAATGCTTTTGACTTTTCAATTTCTCCTTTGATTTCATATACCTTATCTGAGCCGGGATTGTTTATTTTCTTAGTAACACTGCCGTATGTAACGGTCCATGATACTTTATCCGAGCTTCCAAGCTCTGGAAAATCCGAAGTATACTTTTCTCTCAAATCTTCAAAGGTACAATCTCTGTCTGTAATCGCTTCCTTTGCACTTCCATATGAGAATATAGCGTCTTTAGCAGCAAGATTCGCAATTATTTCACCATCTCTTTGCTTTTGTGCCTTAGCCACTAAATCCTCAAAAGAAGTTGCCACTGCTTGTGTCTCCTTCTCCGTCATCGCAGGGGTCTGTTTTAGTGCCTCATCAAACATTGTAGTTTGAGGTGGGCTCTGAACTGCAGGTTCCTGCTCTTTTGGGGTTTCGGGTGGTATTTCTTCCACCTTAGTTTTTGCATCTCCTGCTACACTTTCCTCGAAGTCCGGGAGTGTTAAGTCAGCAAAGCCGCTTCCTCCGTTTCCTTCGCTTGAACCGAGAAAATCGTTCAAGAAATCATTTGTGTTTTCGCTCATTTTTTTAGTCCTTTCTTTTTTATTTGTAAAACAAAAAAAGACCGACCTTCTACTCTTTCGAGTTGAAAGCCGG
>JAZOQG010000066.1:0-4413 GCA_045656005.1 Clostridia bacterium | reverse complement strand
AAGATTTCTTCCGATTAAATTGTTATATGCCCTAAGCGGCGTGGTAACCGTAAAGGGTAAAAAATATTTTTATAGGTAAAAGTAAGGAGATCAAACAATGTACGAAGACAAGACTTTAGTCTGCAAAGATTGCGGACAGGAATTCGTGTTCACAGCAGGCGAGCAGGAATTCTATGCTGAAAAAGGCTTCCAGAACGAGCCCCAGAGATGTAAGGATTGCAGAGCTGCAAAGAAAGCATCTCTCAGAGAAAACAGAGAAATGTATACTGCTGTTTGCGCTGAATGTGGCGGAGAAGCAAAAGTTCCTTTCATCCCCAAGGATGACAGACCTGTTTACTGCAGCGAATGCTTTGCAAAGAACAGATAATCTCCTTATTAACCAGAGAAGATTACAACAAAATGGTGTTAGCTTAGCTAACACCATTTTTTGTTATAGCCTTATTTTCGGAGCATTCTCATTGCGTTAAGCACGGCAATTATCATAACACCCACATCTGCAAAGATTGCCGCATACATATTGTCAAAGCCAAGAACACTCAAAATCATTACTCCGAATTTTACAAGAAGGGAAATCAAAATATTCTGCTTTACAATGCGCAGAGTTTTTCTTGAAATTTTTATTGCCTCTGCCACGGCAAAAAGGGAGTCGTTCATAATTACTACATCTGCCGCCTCGATTGCCGCGTCACTTCCCAATGCCCCCATTGCTATGCCTATATCTGCACAGGAAAGTACGGGAGCATCATTTATTCCGTCGCCTGCAAAGGCAAGCTTGCCTCTGCCTTCTTCTTTCATATTAAGAGCAATGGAAACTTTATCCTGAGGAAGGAGCGACGAGAAAACTTTATCAGGTTTTACACGCTCCCCAATCTTTTCGGCAACACTACTGTTATCGCCCGTAAGCATTACAATCTGTTTTACACCCGTTTTTCTGAGAAGGGATACAATTTCATCCGCTCCGTCTTTAAGTTTGTCAGAAAGGGAAATAAAGCCTGCATAAGCCCCGTTAATTGCAACATATACGGTCGTTCCTGTTTCATCCTTTATATCTATATTATTCTTCCGCATCAAGCTACTGTTTCCCAAAAGCACGCTTTTGCCGTCCACCAATGCACTTATTCCGTTTCCGGGAAGATTTACAACGTCGGTAACTCTTTCTTTATCAATTTCTTTTCCGTATGCATTTACGACGGATATTGCTATGGGATGTTTTGAAAAGCTTTCCGTAAGTGCAGCAATTTCAAGAAGCTCTTTTTCTGTTATTCCCACCGAAGAAATTTTCGCAACAGAAAACCTGCCTTCTGTCAATGTTCCTGTTTTATCAAAAGCAATTTTGTCTACCTTTGCAAGTGTTTCCAAATGGTTTGCACCTTTAATAAGAATACCCTTTTTAGATGCAGCACCGATTCCTCCAAAGAAAGTAAGCGGAACTGAGATAACAAGAGCACAAGGACAGGAAACCACAAGGAATACCAAAGCACGCCTGAGCCATAATAAAAGAGGCTGATTAAGTAAAATCGGGGGTATAAATGCAGTCAGTAGTGCCGCAAGGAAAACACACGGTGTATATTTCCTCGAAAACTTTGTAATAAATTTCTCGGATTTCGATTTGTATGCGGAAGATGATTCAACAAGCCTAAGTATTTTTGCAATAGTACTTTCTTCAAAAGAGCCGCTGACACGGATTTTAACGGGGCTGTCAAGATTTATCATACCGCTGATCGCCTTATCTCCGCAAAGAGCCTCTATCGGCATACTTTCCCCCGTGAGCGAAGAAGCATCAAAGCTTGTTCTCACGCTTTCAATCACTCCGTCAAGTGCCACCTTTTCCCCCGGAAGAACAAGAATAATCTCATCCTTTTCCACTTCTTCGGGAGATACACGAATCTCTTCACCGTTTCGTAGTACGGTAGCATAGTCAGGCTTTATTTTCATAAGTGATTTTATGGATTTACGGCTTTTCCCCACGGCAATTCCCTGAAAAAGCTCTCCCGTCTGGAAAAGAATCATAACTATTGCCGCTTCTGAAAATTCTTTTAAAAGAACTGCACCTACGGTTGCAAGCCCCATCAAAAATTCTTCGTCAAATACCTGCCCCGAAAAAATTTTCCTGACTGCACCCAACAGCACATCATACCCTGCTATCAAATATGAAGTGCAAAGTATAGCTACACTTACAGAGCCTTCAAAAAAGAAAGACAGCATAAAAAGTGCTACGGCTATTGATATTTTTATAAGACTTCTTTTGTGTTTCCTGCTCATAACTCACTCATCTCAAAATTGCGTTCAGTTCTTCGTCCTGCTTTCACAATTTCTTTTTCTATACGGGGAAAATCACTCTCCTCCGCCTCAACAGTAAGTGTCTGCATAATAAAACTGAGTTGTGCATTTTTTACTCCGTCAATTTTCTTTATTGCATCTTCAATTTTCCCTGCACAAACTGCACAGTCAATTTCCAAAACCTCATATTTTTTTATCATATTTTTTCATTCCTTTCTTCTGTCAAGTGTTCAAATCCTTGGCCTATGATACTCCTTACATGGTCATCTGCAAGGAAATAATATATTGTTTTACCGTCTCTTCGGCAATCAACAAGTTTATTATTTTTCAAAACTTTGAGCTGATGAGATATTGCCGGCTGAGCCATCCCCAAAAGCTCTGCAATTGCACAAACACAAAGTTCCGATTCAAAAAGCGAAAACAGTATTTTCATTCTTGTTGTATCACCAAAAATCTTGAAAAGGTCTGCAAGATCACATAAAAGTTCATCTTTCGGTAGTTCGTTTCTTACCACTTTTAAAATTTCATCGTGATTATGCTTCATCATATGCATCTCCATTCATATGTATGTTCGTTCATATGTTATCATACTTTCAAATATATGTCAACACAAAAAAAGAAGATAGCTGAGCAATTCTCAACTATCTTCTTTTTTATTATTCACGATATAAAAAAGCGAGAGAAATACAAGCAAAAGTCCTGTAATCATAAAGACCAATGCCCCCTGTGCTATAAGATTCTCCTGCATCAGAGCAGAAGAAAGATTAAACACAGAATGACAAACCGTCGCTACTTTTATATTCTTAGTTTTGTAATACACAACTCCAAGTGCAAGTCCTACTGCAAAGGCAAATACAGACTGAAAAAGAACGCCGTGCATTACACCGAATGCTGCCGCCTGAAGCAAAATAGCTGCCCACGGCCTCATTATACGCAATAACTGTCCCATAACCAAGACTCTGAAAAGCAGTTCTTCAAAAAACGGAGCTATCAAAGCTATGCAGCATATCCACAACAAAGCTTGCCCATTATTTGTTATTTCAGGGCTATTACCTACTGCACTTTCAATGGATTCTGCAAGTACAGCTACTTTTTGTGCAATGTAATAGTAAGCAACAACCAAAAACCTGCAACCGACAGCAAGCGCAGATGCCATTAAATAAATTATGGGAGGTGCTTTTTGTACACCAACTTCATTTTTTATCGGTGTTTTATTTATTTTGCCTATCAAAAAGTATAGCCAATAACACAGTCCCCAAGTAACCACCGTCAGTATAGAAGTATTATTGATCATTGTTATTTGTGCATCCTTTGAAGAAAGTCCTCCTGCGTTCACAAGCCACAGGAAATATATGTTTCCGACAGCAAATGAAACCGCATAGTAGAGCACAACATATATTAAGGCTATAATAAAGCTTTTAGCTTTCTTTTGCTGTTTCTTCAACTTTTTTCTCCTCGGGATGTAATTCTATAATTATTTTCTTCGGACACTTTTCTGCACAAATGCCACATCCAATACACTTATCGTAATCTATTACAGCGTGATTGTTTTCTACAATAATAGCCTGCACAGGACAGTTTTTCTCGCAGATTTTACAACCGATACAACCTGCAGAGCATTTTGCTTTCATATCTGCACCCTTGTCGCAGGAACTGCATTTTACTATATATTTTGCGCTCTTTTTGACTATTTTTATGAGCTTTTTAGGACAGGCTTTTTCACATTCACCGCAACCGCCACACTTATCATAGTCAACTACGGCAATACCGTTTTCTATTTTTATTGCGTTATTTCCGCAAACTGCCGCACAATTTCCAAAACCAAGGCATCCGTAGGCACAAGCCTTATGTCCACCGCCCTGCAAAGCAGACTCCAGCGAGCAATCTTCAATACCTTCATATATGTACTTGTCGACTGCAACTTGATTTTCACCGTGACACAAAACAACTGCGCATTTTTCTTCAACAGATTCGGACTGAACACCCATTATTTCGGCAATTGCATCCGAAACCTTCTGTCCACCCGGACTGCACGCATTAATTTTTGCACCTTCGGAAGAAATCGCAGCAGCATAGGCACTGCAACCTGCATATCCGCAACTACCGCAGTTAGAAGTCGGAGGCCAAGCGGTC
>JAZOQG010000065.1:0-6329 GCA_045656005.1 Clostridia bacterium | reverse complement strand
GGTTATAACAAGTTCACTTGGCTGAAGTTCACCTATTTGTCTTTTACCCATAATTCTTATTGCAACCATTACGGAAATATATAGAATAATTGTTCTTATAAATGCTAAAGTCATTTTTTGCTCCTTGTTATGAGTTTCTACATTATTATATATCTTTTAGTTACACACAGTTTTTTCTAAAGATTATTATTGACAAAGGTACAAAAAATATCCGTTTTAGTTTTTTTACAAAAAAGATTGCATTTTTTCACATTATGATATATAATGATAAAAAAACTATTGGAGGTATTTTCAAATGAAAAAATTATTATCAGTTCTTTTAGCAGCTGTTTTAGTGTTTGCACTTGCAGGCTGCGGAGAAAAAGCAGAGGACAACACACTTACAATGGGTACAAATGCGGCTTTCCCACCATACGAATTTTATGAAAACGAAAAAATCGTTGGTATTGATGCTGACATTGCTGCTGCCATTGCAGAAAAGCTCGGCATGGAGCTCAAGATTGAAGACATGGAATTCGGTTCACTTATCGGCGCTGTTCAGACAGGCAAAATTGACATGTGTCTTGCAGGCATGACTGTTACTGATGAGAGAAAAGAAAGTGTTAACTTCTCCGACAGTTATGCAACAGGCGTTCAGGTTATCATCGTAAAAGAAGACAGCGAAGTTAAAACTTTTGACGACCTTGTAGGCGGCAAAAAAGTTGGTGTACAGGAAAGCACAACAGGCGATATTTACGCATCTGACACAGTTGAAAACGGCGGTCTCGGCGACGAGTTTGTTGAAAGATACAACAAAGGCACAGAAGCTGTTCAAGCTCTCCTTCAGGGCAAGATTGATGCAGTTATCATCGACAGCGAGCCTGCAAAAAGCTTTGTAGAAGCTAACGAAGGTCTTAAAATCCTCGACAGCGAATATGTTACAGAGGACTATGCAATTGCCATTGCAAAAGAAAACACAGAGCTACTTGACAAAGTAAACAAGGCTTTGGCAGAGCTTAAGGCTGACGGTACTTTGGACAATATCGTTTCAAAGTACATAAAAGCCGAGTAACAGATTTTTAAAAGGGGACTGTAAAAACAAGTTTTTTACAGTCCCACTTTCAAGGGAATAGGAAAAAATGCTTCAGAACGGACAAACTGAACCCGTAGGGGGTACCCGAAGCTGTATGTTATACAGCGAGAGGTGAAGTTTGTTCGTAGCAAAAAGGCTTGAAATTTTAGAAAACGAGTGAAATGAGTTTTTCAACATAAAATTCCTACAAGTCGACAAGCGACCCACCTCCCTTTAAACAAGGGAGGGTTTTTATAGGGTGCCTTTTTGCAGTCTGGACATTTTTTACATTTCCTTAATTTTTAGAAAGGCAATTATCCAATATGACTTTTAAACAACGATTTTATCTTAATTTTATAGACGACAATAGATGGAAGTACATAACTGACGGTCTTATGGTTACTCTTAAGGTCGCATTTTTTGCGGCACTTTTTGGAATTATCATTGGTTTTGTTATTGCCATAATCCGTTCTACCTATGACAAAAATTTCAAAGGTGCGAAGTTTAGTGTTTCCAAACTGTTTATGATAATTTTAAACTCTATATCAAAAATTTATCTGACGGTGATAAGGGGAACTCCTGTTGTTGTTCAGCTCCTTATCATTTACTTTGTAATTTTTGGTTCTGTAAACATTAACAAAACCATAGTTGCCATAATTGCTTTCAGCATAAACTCGGGTGCTTACGTTGCGGAAATTGTACGAAGTGGTATTATGTCAATTGACCAGGGGCAGTTTGAAGCAGGACGTTCACTCGGTTTTGGGTTTACAAAAACCATGTGGTATATTATAATTCCGCAGGCTTTTAAAAATGTTTTGCCTGCTCTTGCAAACGAATTTATTGTACTTTTAAAAGAGACCTCGGTTTCAGGCTACATTGCCCTTCAGGATTTAACAAAGGGCGGCGACATTATAAGAGGCAGAACGTTTGATGCTTTTATGCCCCTTTTAACAGTTGCAATTATATACCTTATTCTTGTTATGATTCTTTCGTGGGCAGTAGGACTTCTTGAAAGGAGGCTCAGGAGCAGTGAGCGCTAATGTAGTTATAAAAACAGAAAATTTATGCAAATTTTTCGGCGATAAGATACATGCCCTCGAAAATGTATCTGCTGAAATTAAAAAGGGCGAGGTTGTTGTTATTATCGGCCCTTCCGGCAGTGGTAAATCAACATTTTTACGCAGTTTAAACCTTCTTGAAACACCGACGAGCGGAAAAATATTTTTTGAGGGAACTGACATTACTGCTTCAAGTGTTAACATCAACCGTCACAGAGAAAAAATGGGAATGGTTTTTCAGCAGTTTAATCTCTTCCCTCACATGACTATTCTTAAAAATATGACTTTAGCACCCATGAAGCTTTTGAAAAAATCAAAGGCGGAAGCCGAGGAAAAGGCTATGAAACTTTTAGAACGAGTAGGACTTTCCAACCGTGCCAACGCTTATCCTTCACAGCTTTCAGGCGGACAGAAGCAGAGGGTTGCAATTGTCCGTGCACTTTGCATGAGCCCTGAAGTTATGCTTTTTGACGAGCCTACATCGGCTCTTGACCCCGAAATGGTCGGGGAAGTACTCGACGTTATGAAACAGCTTGCAGGCGAAGGCATGACAATGGCTGTGGTAACTCACGAGATGGGCTTTGCAAAAGAGGTTGCTGACAGAGTTATATTTATGGACGAAGGAAAAATAATAGAAGAAGGCACTCCTGAATATATTTTTGAAAAATCGGAAAACCCAAGACTTCGTGCATTTTTAAGCAAGGTACTTTAATTATGGCAAAATTCAGACTTAACAAAATTACATTCAAAACTTTTATAGTTATGGCAATTCCGCTTGCACTGCAAAATCTTGTAACGACTTCTGTTTCCCTGGTTGACAACCTTATGGTTGGTGCTTTGGGAGATGGTGCTATTGCCACCGTAAATCTCGCAAATCAGTTTTTCTTTATTTTCAACCTGATGATTTTCGGCATGGGCAGTGGCAGTGCGGTTTTAATGGCACAATTTTGGGGCAAACGTGAAATTTCAGGAATGAGAAAGGTTGCAGGACTTTCATTTTTCCTTGCACTTTTTATAGGTTCTCTTTTCGGTCTTATTTCTTTTATGTTCCCCTCTGCCATTATGAAGATTTTTTCGGCAGACCCTACTGTTATTGAAGGTGGAATTGTTTATATAAGAATTATTGCGGTTACATATCCGCTTACTGCGGCTACAATGGTGGTTTCTTACCTTCTCAAAAGTTCTGAAGAGGTTAAAATTCCGCTTGTAGCCTCGGCTTTGTCAATTCTTATAAACATTTGTTTTAACTATCTTTTAATTTTCGGAA
Organism: Clostridia bacterium; assembly: GCA_045656005.1. Taxonomy (GTDB): domain Bacteria; phylum Bacillota; class Clostridia; order UMGS1883; family UMGS1540; genus JAZNQN01. The sequence continues at coordinate 2,953 of JAZOQG010000065.1, read as the reverse complement.
AATTTGGTTTTCCGAAGCTGGGAATTGCAGGTGCGGCTTATGCCACTCTTTTAGCAAGAGTTTTTGAATGCACCTTTATTTACATTGTAAGTTTCATAAAAATTAATTTTTTAAGAGAAAACATCAAAGACTACATTTCTTTTAAAAAAGAGCTTTTTATAAATTATATCAAGACATCATGTCCCGTTATTTTAAACGAAACATTATGGTCGCTTGGAATTTCTTTCTATTTCGTGGTTTATTCACGAATTGGTGCAACCCCGGAAGACGGAACGGCAGCGGTTGCGGCAGTGAATGTTTCATCCCTTGCCGAAAAACTTTCAAGTGTTTTCATTTTCGGAATGAGCCATGCGGTGAGCATCATAATAGGAAAAGAAATTGGCTCGGGAAGAATGAGGCGAGCTCGTTTTAATGCATGGCAGTTTTCCATACTTTCACCCTGTATCGGTGTAATTTTTGGGATTATCATGGTTTTATTCATGCCCATATTCATTTCGTTTTTTGCAGTTTCGCCTCAGGCGGAAATTTATGCAAGGCATCTTATTTTAATTTTGGCATTTGCTCTGCCGATTAAAAACTTCAACCTTGTAAACATTGTGGGAGTTTTCAGAGGTGGCGGTGACACGGTTTACTCCTGCCTTTTAGACGTTCTGGGTGTATGGTGCATTGGTATTCCTGCAGCGGCAATTACGGGATTTTTATTAAAACTGCCCCTTGAAATGGTTTTTATGAGTACACTTATCGAAGAAATGGTGAAGCTCTTTTTAATAGTTAAAAGATTGAAAAGCGGAAAGTGGGTACACTATCTGGTATAAAGGAGAGAATAAATATGGCTGAAATTATTAACACACAAAAATTTGAAGAATTATTCGTAAACGGAAAAGAAAGCGGCATTATAGATTTTTATGCCGACTGGTGCGGTCCTTGCAAAATGCTCGCTCCCATCCTTGAAGAAATTGATGCTCCCGTTTATAAAATAAACGTTGACAAAGACGGTGCTCTCGCGGCAAAATTCGGTATCGTGAGCATCCCGACACTTCTGTTCTTTAAAGACGGAGAGCTTTACGACAAGGTAGTAGGCCTTGTATCAAAAGAAGAAATCTCAGAAAGGCTTAAATAATTATGAGTAACAACTGGCTTAAAGTAAGCGTTTACACAACACCCGAAGGAATCGAGCCTCTCTTTGGTGCCATCTTATCTATTGGCATTGAAGGAGTTGAAATTTGTGACGAAGGTGATTTTCTTGACTTTCTCGAAAACAACCGTTCAAAGTGGGACTATGTTGATGAGGAACTTTTAGAGTCAAAAAAAGAGCCTACTCATTTAAACGTTTTTCTCAGGGAAGATATGAATGGACGCGAACAGCTTTCAATGCTTCGTGAATGTATCGAAAATCTTAAGTGTACAGATATAGGAGTTGATTTGGGAAGTCTTGAAATGAAATTTGAGGACGTACCTGAAGATTTATGGTTTGAAAGATGGAAAAAATACTACACTCCTACTCCCATAGGTGACAGTATTTTAGTAGTTCCCGAGTGGGAAGAAAATCCTGAAACTGACAGAAAAATCTTAAAAATTAATCCCGGTATGCTTTTTGGCACGGGAACTCACAACACAACAAGGCTTTGCATGGAAATACTTGAGCAACAGGTATATGGTGGTTTAAGTGTTCTTGACATTGGATGCGGAAGTGGTATTTTATCAATTTTATCTTTGGTTTTAGGTGCAGGTGATGCATCGGCTGTTGACATTGACAGCGCCGCAATTCATGTTGCATACGAAAATGCGGCTTTAAATGGCATCGGAAATGATACATATTTTGTAACAAGCGGCAATATACTTGAAAGTAATCCATTTGAAGGAACTCCTGCTGACAAGGAATATGACATTGTTGTGGCAAACATTGTGGCTGATGTTATAATTCCTCTTTCAGGCAAGGTTTCACATTTTATGAAAAAAGACGGACTTTTCCTTTGTTCGGGTATTATTGAAAACAGAATCGGTGATGTTTTATCCGCTCTTTCCGAAAACGGCTTTAAGGTTTTGGAAAAGCGCCAGGACGGCGAATGGTTTGCCATTTTGTGCGAAAAGGAGTAGGCAATGGCAAGATTTTTTGTTGAGAAGAAAAACATTTCAGAAAAAAATATTTTAATAGACGGCGAGGACGTTTTACACATCAGCCGTGTGCTTCGCATGAGAGAGGGCAACACTCTTACAATATGCGACGGTGAAAAGTGTGATTACTTATGCGAAATTATGGAAATTTCAAAAAAAGAAATTATCTGCAAAATACTCGAAAAGTGCGACAATCAAAACGAATGTGCCTGCGCCGTTACTCTCTATCAGGGAGTTCCAAAGGGTTCGAAGATGGATTTAATTATCCAAAAGTGTGTTGAAATGGGCGCAGTAAAAATTGTTCCTTTTATAAGCGAGCGAACTGTTGCCGCGGCAAAAGGAAAGTTTGACCGTTTTCAGAAAATTGCAACAGAGGCAGCAAAGCAATCGGGCAGAGGAATTGTGCCCGAAATTTCGGAAATTGTTTCTTTCGAAAATGCTCTTGACGGATTATGCTCAAACGAGCTTTCGCTTATGGCTTACGAAAACTGCGACGGCAAAACCTTAAAAGATGCCCTGCGTGGCAAAAATCCGAAAACAATCGGAATTATGATAGGCCCCGAAGGCGGATTTGCCGAAAGCGAGGTTTCAGCTGCAAAAGAGCGTGGAGCAGAAATCGTTTCCCTCGGCAAGCGCATTTTAAGAACTGAAACTGCAGGTCTTTCCGTAATTTCAAACATTATATACGAAATTGAGCTATAAAAATAAATTTACTATTGACTTTACTTTGATAAAGTGGTATTATGTTTATGTCGAAAGACGAAAAAATTTGTATTTAGGAGAATTATTATGAAAAAATTATTGGCAGTATTAATGGCAGCAGTTATGCTTTTTGCAC
>JAZOQG010000064.1:0-6662 GCA_045656005.1 Clostridia bacterium | reverse complement strand
AAAGATTTTTTGTCTGGATTTTTCCAGGCAATGCAAGGCAAAAACGGAGCTAATACTGACGTATTTGCGAGTATTTTAACAAAGCAGTGACGAAAAAATCCGCCAAAAAACGGGTTCGGATATTAACGTAACTGCTTAAGCCGTGAAAGGAATAATCTATGGAAAATAATAAGCGCTTTTTATGGATTTTATATGCGTTTTTGTTTTTTACTGCACTTTGTCTTTTCCTTGCAAAACAATATGTTTTTGGTGCAGTGATGCTTTTGGCAGTTATAGTATGCATTTGGGGAGAAGTATATTTTTTCAGTCCCACTTCAAAATACGTATATTTAAAACATAGAGAGATGACAGAAAACTCGGTAAAAATATGTCCTTTCCCCACAGCTATTATAAATACTGACGGGAAAATATTATGGTATAATCCACCACTTGCGGAAATACTTGGCGGTGCACTTTTGGCAAACCAAGACATAACAGCTTTCTTTCCTGAACTTGATATCCCTAATCTTTTATCAGATGCCCCGCAAATTATCAAATGTTCAGATAAAGTGTATGAAGTTGTATGCACCAAAGCCGAAAGCGAAAACTGGAAAGGAGTATTTTTCCTCTATTTTACCGACGTCACTGAAAGAGAAAACATCCGTCTTGAACTTAAAAACGAAAAAACTTGTGTCATGGTAATTTCCGTTGATAATTATGAAGAAGTGAAAAAAGCAGCTTCCGAAGAAGATGCTCCTTCCATAAGCGGAAAACTTCAAAAGGCTTTTATTTCCATGGCAAACGAAGGCAAGGGGATTTTAAAACGCCTCGAAAAAGACAAATTCCTATATATTTTAAGCTATAAAACCTATTTGGACATGAAAAATAAAAAGTTTCCCATTGCAGAAACCGTGAAGAACTCTTTTAAAGATTTTCCAATGTCCCCCACTTTAAGTATTGGAGTAGGAATTGACGGTGCGACCTTTGAAGAAAATGATGCCTTCGCATCTGCCGCTCTCGATATGGCACTCGGCCGTGGCGGCGGTCAGGTTGTTATAAGAAACGGTGTAAATTTTGAATACTTCGGCGGAAAAACCAAGGCACTCGAAAGACGTTCAAAAGTAAAAGCGAGAGTAGTTGCCCATGCCCTTCGGGAACTTATTTCGCAAAATGACCGTGTTGTTATAATGGGACACCCGAAGCCAGATATTGACGCTTTGGGTGCAGCGGTAGCCCTCGCATCCTATTGTTTTAATCAGAACACACCCGTAAATATTGTTTGTGCCTCTGCAGATTCACTCGTTACAAATATAACCCAGAAATTAAAAGAGCAAAACATGTGGCAGCATGTGTTCATAAAGCCTGAAAATGCGAGAGAGTTTGTAAATTCCAAAACACTTTTAATTATAGTAGACACTCATCGTGCATCATATGTTGAAGGCCCGGAACTTTTATCTCAGACACAGCAAATAGCCGTCATTGACCATCACAGACGTGGAGCAGATTTTATAGATAACTCTCTTCTTTTGTATCATGAACCTTATGCTTCGTCAAGTTGTGAAATGGTTGTGGAAATGCTTCAGTATATGAGTGATAAACAAATACTCACTTCCATTGAAGCGACAGCAGTATATGCAGGAATATATCTTGACACTAAGGCTTTTTCCTTTAAAACAGGTGTGAGAACTTTGGAAGCGGCAGCATATTTAAGACGCTGCGGTGTAGACCCCATGGAAGTTAAGAAACTTTTCAGAAACGATTTTGAAACATACAAAATTAAAAGCACACTTATGCAAAATGCTTTGATTTTAAAAGAAAATATGGCAATCGCAAAAAGCGAAAAAGATTTACCCCAAAGCATTGTGGCACAGGTTGCGGACGAACTTGTGAATATTTCGGGCATTGATACATCTTTTGTAATTGCCCCCTCCTCTTCACACTTTGTAATAAGCGCCCGTTCTGCCGGAAATGTTAATGTTCAGCTTATTATGGAAAAGCTGGGCGGAGGCGGTCACATGTCGGTTGCAGGTGCACAAATTGAAGCAGAAAGCCTTGATAACGCAGAAAAAGAACTTATAAGAGTAATTGATGAATATATTAGCGAGCAATAGAAAGGACGATAGAAATGAAAGTAATTTTAAATGCTGATGTAAAAGGGAAAGGTAAAAAAGGTGAACTTGTAAATGTAAGTGACGGATATGCAAGAAATTTTCTTTTTCCGAAAGGACTTGCCGTAGAAGCAACCAAAGGTGCTTTAAACGATTTTAAGGGCAAGGAAGATGCTGCAGCATATCACAAAGAGCAGGAAATAAAAGCTGCAAAAGAAACTGCTGCAAAACTCGAAGGCAAGCAGGTGACACTTTCTGCAAAAGCAGGTGATAATGGTAAGCTTTTCGGTTCCATCACTGCGCAGGCAGTTGCAGATGCAATAAAAATGCAGCTTCACGTTGTAATTGACAAGAGAAAACTTTCAATGGGCGACGGTATTAAAACTGCAGGTGTAACAGAAATTGACGTTAAAGTTTATCCTGAAATTTCCGCAAAAGTTAAAGTATTAGTTGAAGGGGAGTAATTCCGAATGGAACTGCCAATAGGAAAAACAATGCCATATAGTCTGGAAGCTGAGCAGGCTGTACTTGGCAGCATGATAGTAAATAGCGACGCTCTTACAAGAGCAATAGAACAACTTAAAAGTGAAGATTTTTATCTTCAGCAACATAAAGAGATTTTCTCGGCACTATTGCGTCTTTTTACAGGAAGTGTGCCAATAGATATCGTAACTTTATCCCAGGAACTGCATGAAAAACTTGAAGAAATCGGGGGAGTAGCTTATCTCGCCCACCTTACAAGTGTTGTAAGCACCACAGAAAACATTAAATATTATATGGATATTGTTTCGCAGAAATCAATTTTGCGAAAACTTATTACTGCTGCAAACGATATCACACAAATGTGCTTTGACGATAAAAATGAAATCGGTGCCGTACTCGATAGCTCCGAGCAGAAAATCTTTGAAATTTTGCAGAATAAATCTTCAAGAAGTTTTTATCATATTCGTGACATTTTGCCCGAAAACATTAAAACCCTGGAGCAGATGAGAGCAAACGGAGGTAAGGTAACAGGTCTTCCTACAGGTTATAACCGCTTTGATGAAATGACTGCAGGTCTTCATAAAACCGACCTTATCATACTTGCAGCAAGAACAGGTATAGGTAAAACAAGTTTTGCCCTAAACCTTGCGAGAAATGTAGCACATAAGTCAAACGAGCCGGTTGCCATATTCAGTCTCGAAATGGGTAGAGAACAGCTTGTTTCAAGGCTACTCTGGAGCGAAGCTAAAATAAACAGCGAGAAAATCAGAGTAGGAAATCTTTCGATGAATGATATGAAAAAGGTTTCCCATGCTTTGGGTTCTCTTGTAAGAATGCCTATTTTTATTGATGATACCCCCGGTATAACCGTTTCGGAAATGAGGGCTAAATGCCGCCGTCTTAAACTTGAACATGGTCTCGGCATGGTCGTTGTCGATTATCTTCAGCTTATTCAAAGTGGCGGCAGACATGATAGCCGTCAGCAGGAAGTTGCTGATATTTCACGTTCACTTAAAATTATGGCAAAGGACTTAAATGTTCCCGTGCTTTGTCTTTCTCAGCTGAGCCGTCAGAGCGAAACAAGAGAAGCCCCCATTCTTTCTGACCTTCGTGAATCAGGCTCAATCGAGCAGGATGCCGATATTGTTTTGTTCCTCAACAGAAAAAACGGCACAGATTTGCCGCCTGAAGAACAAAATATGGCAGAATGTATTATAGCTAAACACCGTAATGGTTCAACGGGAAGTATTCCGCTCGTATGGCGTGGGGAATTTACTACATATATGGAACCCGACATGGCACATAGTTAATATAGGAATTTGTAAAATAGTTTAGACCGCAAAAAGATAAGCTGATTATAAAAGTTTGATGCATCTTCCATATTATTTTTATTTATTGTTGAAAAATCTTACAAATTCGATTTTTCTTTAATTTACTACCTTTTTGCTATGAACAAACTTCACCTCTCGCTGTATAACATACAGTTTCGGATTCAGTTTGTCCATTCTAAATCAATTTTCCAAATCCCATGTGGTTTGGTTTTTTGCATAAAGTTTTAACCACAAAAATTATGTTTTCAGAGGAAAGTATGTTAACGAACAAATTTGAAGAAATTATCCAAAAATATAATATGCTCTCCCATGGCGACAGTATTGTTGCAGGCATTTCAGGGGGTAGTGACAGTGTGTGTCTTTTGCACCTCCTCTGCTCTCTTAAAGATAAATATGCCTTAAACATAAATGCAGTGCATATAAATCATGGCATAAGGGAAACTGCAAAAAGAGACGAAGATTTTGTAAGAAATCTGTGTGAAAAATGGAATATTTCATTTTTCTCTGCACACTTCGATGTCCCCGAAATTGCAAAGGAACAAAAAATTTCCGAAGAGCTTTGCGGAAGAAATGTCCGCTATGCTTTCTTTGAGGAAGTTGCAGAAAAAACGTGCAGTCACAAAATATTTACCGCTCATAATAAAAACGATAACGCAGAAACATTTTTACTTAATTTGTTAAGGGGAAGCGGTAGCGGCGGGTTATCCGTAATGCAGCCAAAAAGAGAAAATCTTTTAAGACCGCTTTTGTTTTTTACCAAAGCGGAGATTGAAGAATATTTAATCCAAAATAACATAACATGGGTAGAGGATGAAACAAATGAGCTCAATTTATATACAAGGAATTTACTTCGCCATGAAGTAATTCCTATGCTTTGTAAAATAAATCCTTCGGCAGAAAATACTATTTTGCGAAGTGCCGCACTTTTAAAAGAAGATAACGATTTTATCATGGACCTTGCAGAAAATTCGGGTGCTTATAAAGACGGAAGCATAGATTTAAAAATTTTTGCCTCTCTCCCCATACCCGTTGCAAAAAGAGTTATACTTAAAGCTCTGAAAGATAAAAATCTTGAAATTTCAGAAAATATAATACAAAACATTTTAAATCTTTCAGAAAAACAAAGCGGAAAAACATTTGTTTTTCCATGCGGCAGCAAGGCAGTAAGAGAATACAACTTTATAACATTCATAAAAGAAAATGAAAAGTGTTTGTTTTCTTATGACATTAAAAAAAATGAAACGCTTTATATCAAAGAGCTTAATAAATATGTAAGCCTTACAGAAGAAAAACCGGAAAAGCCTTATCTTGCTATTTCGGACAGATGTTCCCGCCTTACGGTACGCAACTTAGAAGAAGGCGATAGTTTTCTGCCGTCAGGCATGAATGGACATAAAAAACTTTCCGATTTTTTTTCGGATAAAAAAATCCCACTTTCAAGAAGAAATAAAATACCGATTTTTCTTTTTGAAGGAACAATAATTGCAGTCGGTGACATTCGAGTTTCAAAAGATTTCACACCTCGTGATAAAAATACTTTGTATTTAAAAATATCCGAGGTTTAAAAAATACGAAAGAAGGATAAAACATTATGGAGAAAGATATTTTAAAGGTACTAATTTCTGAAGAAGAACTTAAAAAAAGAACAGAGGAAATGGCAGAAGAAATTACAGAGTATTATAAAGGACGTCCGCTTTTGGTTGTAACAGTTTTAAAGGGTTCTTTCATATTTGCGGCAGATTTGATGCGTGCAATAAAAATTCCTGCAGAAATTGATTTTATGGTGCTCTCAAGCTATGGTGCATCAACTACTACAAGCGGTGTTGTGCAAATAAGAAAAGACCTTGACCGTGATATTAAAGATGCAGAAATTTTGATTGTCGAAGATATTCTTGACAGTGGTATGACTTTAGCATACCTTAAAAATATGCTTCTTTCAAGAGGTGCAAAAAGCGTAAGAATATGCACAATTTTAAATAAACCCTCCCGCCGCAAAGCGGATATAACACCAGACTATGTAGGATTTGACGTGCCTGATGAATTTGTAGTCGGATACGGGCTTGATTATGCAGAAAAATATCGTAATCTCCCATATGTTGGTATCCTCAAAAGAGATGTCTATGAAAATTAATAAAATATTTGATTAATTTTTTGTAAACTCACTTGAATTATATATATAATTATGTTAAAATTTTACTTATTTTGAAAGGAGGCGCTGCAGTTGTCTAAATTTTTTAAGAACATAAGCTTTTACATTTTACTTTGCGTTGTAATTGCTTTCCTTTTCACATTACTTAACACAGGAAGCGATTTGGAGGTTACTTTTACCGACTTTGCAACACACCTTAAAAACGGCGAAATTTCCGAGCTTTACGTTGAAGAACAATTGGTGCGTGCAAGACTTAATATATCAGTAAAGGAAGCGGGCAAAGAATATAAAGACATTGTAGCCGCTATAGATTCGGTTGATATACTTTATGAACATCTCGGCGATGTTATAAAGGAGCAGGTATCATCAGGCACATTGGAGCTTACCATGCAGCCTCCACAGGGAATGCCTCTGTGGCTTTCCATATTGCCGACAGTTGTAATTATAATAATATTCATTGCATTCTGGTTTTTCTTTATTCAGCAGTCGCAGGGCGGCGGTGGCGGAAGAATGATGTCTTTTGGAAAAAGCCGCGCAAAAGCGAATATTGACCCTGCTACAAAGAAAACATTTGATGATGTTGCAGGCGAAGACGAAGAGAAAGAGGAACTT
>JAZOQG010000063.1:0-4385 GCA_045656005.1 Clostridia bacterium | reverse complement strand
AGTGGATTTTCATTATACCACGCTTTCAAAACTTTGTCAAGAACTTTTTTAAAATATTTTTTTAAAATCTTTCCGAACTCCGTCTCTCAAACGCAACTTCTTTATATTAACACACCTTTCCCTTTTTGTCAACACTTTTTTAGAAAAAAATTAAAAAATTTTAAAAACAATGCTCATCACCGCTAAAAGCAACAAAGAAATTCCAAAATTATATACTGTAAAAAGCTTTATATAATGCATTGCCATGCCTCTTTCATGTTTTATAAATTCTTTAAATGTAATAAGGCTTGCAAGAGAAGAAATGAGTGTTCCTGCCCCGCCGATATTTACTGCAACCAGTAATTCCTGATAATTTTGAGTAAATTTCGAAAGCAGTATTGCGCTTGGAACATTACTTATAAACTGGCAGGAAAGAAAACCGTAAAGCAATGTATTTTTATCAATCAGCCAACCGAGGAAATTATAAACTGCAGGTATTCTTGCCATGTTTCCCGAAAAAACAAAGAAGAATGCAAAGGTCAGCAAAAGTCCATAATCTACTTTTTTCAGAGCATCTCTATCCATAAAGAGAAGCGCTACAGCCACAACCATCAAGCCTATATAATAAGGAACTGTTTTAAATACCATAGCAATTGAAATTGCAAAAAGCACACAATATATAATTGTTTTTCTTTTATCTAAAGATTGTTCTTCACAGTTTTTTATAAGTAATGGTTTTTTCTCAACAAACATGCAGCAAGCAGTTATAAGAGCTATGGCAACAATAAATGGGAGAAACATTATTTTTACAAATTCGTTATTGCCTATATTAAAATATGTATAAAGGTAAAGATTTTGCGGATTGCCAAAAGGAGTTAGCATTCCGCCTAGATTTGCCGCAATATTCTGCATTATAAACGTAAATGCCATATACTCTCTGTTGTCTGTGCTCTTTAAAACATAATAACCAAGCGGCAGAAATGTTATAAGTGCCATGTCATTTGCAATAAGCATTGAGCCTATGAACGTTATATAGACAAGGGCAATTATTGCACTTCGTATATTTTTGAAAACAGAAACAATTTTTGCCGCAACTATTCTGAAAAAACGAATGTTTCGCAAAGCACACACAACTGCAAGTGTTGCAAAAAGGCAGGAAAGTGTTTTGAAATCAAAATAATTTATGTATTCTTTGTCAGGCGGCACTAAAATGCTTGTAATTGCAGCCGCAAAGAACGCAATTACTGTAACAAGATTTTTCTTTATAAAGTTTTTCATACCAACGTTCCTTTTTCTTTGGGATTTTTAGATTTTATCATAAGGGACATTATTTGTCAATTGACAAGCATGAAAAAAGCACTGACACAGTCAATGCTTTTTGGTGCTCGAGACCGGAATCGAACCGGTACGGGTTATTCACCCACGGGATTTTAAGTCCCGGGCGTCTGCCAGTTCCGCCACTCGAGCTCTTATGAAACTTAATATATAATATCACAAAAACACCTGCTTTGTCAATATCTTTTAGCATTTTTTTGAAAAGCAGGTGTTTTTTATTTTAAATTATATCTTTAAATGTCTGATGGCATTCTTTTGAAAACATTTTCTTTTTGCGGATTGTAAAGCCCGTAAATTTTAAAAGGCTTACTCTTTATATCATAAAAAGCAATGTTTTTCTCCTGAATTTCAGTAGTAACAAGAAGATTTTTGTCAACCTTATCAATTCCCATCAATTACTCTTCTTTCTTTTGCTTTTATATATATCCTCACAAATAACATAAATGCGGCATGAGCCAAAGCTATTCCAAGTGCAATTGCACCGCCGATTTTTATCATATAAACCATTTTTTCTGAAAACTCTGTCATATTTCCAAGCACAAAGCTTTTCATTGCATAATATATTGTACCACCGGGCACAAGAGGAATTATCCCTGCAATTATGTAAACAGTTATCGGCGACTTTTTAAGTCTTGCAAAAATTTCGGCACCAAAAGAAAGTGCAACTCCGCCGAAAAAATATTGCATTATATCTGTTTGAAACATTCCTCCAAACGCCAGATACACGCTCCAGCTCAAAGCACCGAGCAAAGCTCCCAGCAAAACATTTATACCGCGGACATTAAAAAACACTGTAAAACCGCCTGCGGCAACGAATGCACAAATTATCTGAATCAAATTTCTGCTCATAACACCCTCCTACCGAAGTACCATTGCAACCGCAACACCTATGGCTATGGAAACCGCAATGAGAATAGATTCTGCAAAAGTTACAAGCCCTGTTATGGTATCTCCTGCAAAAAAATCACGCAAAGCATTTGTTACGGAAATTCCGGGAACAAGCGTCATTATTGAGCCTATTACTATAACGTCTCCGTCAATACCGGAGAGGTTATTTTGGAACAAATATGCAATCATTGCAATTATAAAACTGCTTATTGCTATCTTCGAATACTGATGATTGCTGATTTTTGCAACAAGTGCCGAACACACTCTCGCAACGCTGCCTGCCAGAAAGGCTATTGAAGCTTCCTTTATAAATCCTCCAAAAAAGAGCGTGAAGCAAAATGATATCACCGCATCACAAAGCACCATAACCCAAAGAGGATATACTGGTCTTTCCTCTATCCCCTTTATATACTCTCTTACAATTTCAAGGTCGGGTGTTTCGCTACAAACCTTTCTCGAAAGGTCATTAAGCCTATCAATTTTATCAAGATTTAGTTCACGGCTTTTAATTCTTCTGGTTTCAGTTCTTGTAAACTCACCATCCATAACGGATGCAGTTATATTGCTTCCTATTGCAAAAACATGAGAATCTTTGTAACCATAAGCCTCACATATTCTCGAAATCGTTTCTTCTACTCTGTAAACCTCTGCCCCATATTTCAAAAGGTTAAATCCTATTGTAGTTGCAGTGCTTAAAATTTCTTTTGCGGAGTAGTTTTTATTTTCCATATGTATATCTCCTACAAAAGAAAGGTGTAAAAAAATTTACACCTTTCAAATAAATCATCACGAAACGGCATCCTCTTCCAAAGGCGCCTTTATCGCTTTTCTTTTTTCATTGCCGTAGATTATCTGTGGCTTTTCTTTTTTCTCAATAGAATCCTTTGTCAGGATTACTTTTTGAACATTTTCCTCAGACGGAATGTCAAACATTACATCTGTAAGACTTTCTTCCATAATAGCACGAAGTCCTCTTGCCCCTGTCTTTCTGTCAGACGCTTTTTTTGCTATTGCTTCAAGAGCTTCATCTTCAACCTCAAACTCAACCCCGTCATAGCCAAAAAGCTGACCGTACTGCTTTACAAGAGCATTTTTAGGTTGGGTTAAGATTACCTTAAGTGCCTCTATATCAAGGTTTTCGAGTGTTACAATAACGGGAAGTCTGCCTACAAATTCGGGAATAAGTCCGAATTTTAGCAAATCCTCAGGTTCTATCATTTTAAGTATTTCGCCCTGTTCTTTTTTCATAACACCAAACACATCTGCGCCAAAGCCCATTTGCTTTTTGCCCACTCTGTTTAGTATTATTTTATCAAGTCCGTCAAATGCTCCGCCGGCAATAAACAAAATGTTTGATGTATCAAGCTGAATAAGTTCCTGATGTGGGTGCTTTCTTCCTCCCTGAGGAGGCACAGATGCGACAGTTCCTTCCAAAATTTTAAGGAGAGCCTGCTGAACACCTTCACCGCTTACATCTCTGGTTATTGAAACATTTTCGCTTTTTTTGGAAATTTTATCAATTTCATCAATGTAGATAGTACCTCTCGATGCTCTTTCAACATCATAATCAGCTGCCTGAATAAGACGAAGAAGGATATTTTCAACATCCTCGCCCACATAGCCTGCCTCTGTAAGTGTTGTTGCATCGGCAATGGCAAAGGGAACATCCAAAACTTTTGCAAGCGTTTGCGCGAGCAATGTTTTACCTGAGCCTGTAGGACCCAAAAGCAAAATATTACTCTTTTGTATTTCTACGTCAGAAATCTCATTTTCGCCCATTATTCTTTTGTAGTGATTATAAACTGCAACTGCAAGGCTTTTCTTTGCATCTTCCTGACCTACAACATAGTCATCAAGAATTTTTTTGATTTCGCGTGGCTTCGGAACTTCATTTACATGATATTCCTCACCTCCGTGAGCAGGGAATTTACCCTCATCAATAATTTCGCAGCAAAGCTCTATACATTCATCACAGATATAAACATCAGGACCTGCCACCAGGCGTTTTACCTGGCTTTGCTCTCTTCCGCAAAAGGAGCAAAAGAGTGATTTATCATCGTCACGCTTACTCAATTTTCAAAACTCCATTTCCGGTCATTATCTGGATGCAATAACCTTGTCAACAAGACCATATTTCATTGCTTCGTCAGCTGTCATAAAATTATCTCTCTCTGTATCTCTTT
>JAZOQG010000062.1:0-7423 GCA_045656005.1 Clostridia bacterium | reverse complement strand
AGGGCTTGCCACAAACTGCACTATTGCACATTTTTGCAAGCAGGACAGAAAAAATTATTTTTATCCCGACCTTCCAAAGGCTTATCAAATTTCCCAGTTTGATTTGCCACTTTGTGAAAACGGCTATGTAACAATCGAAACTGAAAACGGCGCTAAAAATATAGGGATTACAAGAATTCACATAGAAGAAGATGCGGGAAAATTAGTTCATGACGGTGATGATGAATTTTCGGGCGTTGACTATAACAGAGGCGGAGTTCCTCTTATTGAAATCGTGTCAGAGCCTGATTTGCGCTCTCCTGAGGAGGCAGAGGCTTATCTTGATACCATTCGTTCTATACTTAAATGCATTGGAGTGTCCGACTGCAAAATGCAGGAAGGCTCACTTCGTTGCGATGTAAATTTATCTGTTCGTCCCGAAGGACAGAAGGAATTCGGGGTGAGAAGTGAATGTAAAAACGTAAACTCCTTCTCTGCCGCAGTTCGTGCTATGAAATATGAACGTGACAGGCAGATTAAAATACTTGAAAGCGGTGGTGAGGTTGAGCAGGAAACAAGAAGATGGGATGATACTGCAGGTATGTCGCACCTTCTCCGTTCAAAAGAAGAGGCACATGACTACCGCTATTTCCCTGAGCCTGATTTAATGCCGATTACGGTATCGGACGAGTGGATTGAAAGCATAAGAGAAACACTTCCCGAGCTTCCCGGAGCAAAAAAAGAACGCTTTATGAAAATGGGTCTTACTGATTATGAAGCAGGACTTATAAGTGTTAACATGGCACTTTCGGCTCTTCTTGATGATGCAGTTGAAAACGGTGCTCCCGCAAAAGAAGCATCAAACCAGATTTTGGGAGAGATTTCAAAGATACTTAACGAAAGAAATATGGAGGCTGACGACATTCCCTTTGGAGGAGCCGAGCTTGCCGAACTTATTTCTCTTATTGCAAAAGGTACAATAAGTGTTACCATTGCAAAAAAAGTTATGCCGGTAATGTTTGACGAATATAAAAAGCCAAGCGTTATAGTTGAAGAAAAAGGACTTGTGCAGATAAGCGATGAGGGTGCCATAAAAGAAATGATTTTAGGAGTTTTTGAGGCAAATCCTCAAGCTATTGCAGACTTTAAGGCAGGCAAAAAACAGGCACAGGGATTTCTTACCGGACAGATTATGCGTGCATCAAAAGGTAAGGCAAATCCTGCAATGATTAATAAGCTCCTTTCAGAGATGCTTTCAGAACTTTAATAATCAACACCTATAAAAGGAGGATATATAATGAAAAAAACCATTTTGTTTGTTTTAGTAATTTTATATTTGACTTTTAATGTGTATGCTGATGAGCCTTCGTCGTGGGCGGTGGAAGAAGTAAATAGTGCAATAAGTGAAGGATTTGTTCCCGAAGAAATGCAAAGAGGATATTTGCAAAACATTACAAGGGAGCAGTTTGCAATAATTTCGGTTGCGCATATTGCGAAGGAACTCGGCTATACAGAAGAGGAATTTAAAGAGTATGTATTGGAAAAGACAGAAGAAGTAGTATTTTCCGACTACGAAAGCGAAAGTGTGCTTCTTGCGGCAAGATGCGGCATTGTAAAGGGAATGGGTGACGGCACATTTTTGCCGAAAGAAAACATAACCCGTGAGCAGGCGGCTGCAATGCTTTATCGCACTTATTCATGTTATAGCGTAAGCCAGAATATTGCCGCAAAAATGGAATTTGATGATAAAGTACTAATTTCCGACTGGGCGTTTACGGAAATTCAGTTTTGCACCGCAAACGGCATTATGAAAGGTGTATCGGACACTTGCTTTGCGCCAAAAGACCCATATACAATAGAGCAGTCAATTGCTACATTTTACAGACTTGGTCAGCTTGAAGGCTGGGAAGAGGACACCCTTTCTGCAACATTTCAAAAGAAAGTGACCATGGATGAGGCATATTTTAAATTCTTTGAGGCAGATTGGAGACAATGTACACAAAGCTACACTACCCCTTATGGTTATGTGTGCTACTGGTTTACGGCAGGAATTCCGCACTCACCGAGCTATGGACTGACTTTGGTGGCGACAAACGGCAGAATATATAGTCTTTCCGAGAGCGTTCCTCATTTTGGTTTCGGCAGAACACCCGAGCTTGAAAAAATAGCTTTAAATCACAACAAGGTTACTTATGAGGTTAAGCTTGCAAATGATGTTATGACACAAGATGGTGTTACAAAGCTTTATGATAAAGGAACATATTATTATGAAGCAGACCTTGAAAAGAGAGAAACGGGTTTGGTAAATTTTATACCTCCCATACCCGAGGGCACGGGGAAAGAAGTTTGTGATGTGGCAGTGAATGCTTTGATTGCAAAAAGTAACATTGAGCTGATTGAGAATATTCAGACAAACGATTACGGAATGCTTTTGTATATTAAAAGTGAAACCATAAACGGAGCTGTCAGGTACGATTTGGTGCTCGTTGGAAATGACGGAAAGACAAATTATCTTGACAGTGCACCAACATTAAACCGTTATGGTGCAACACCTTCGATTTATGATATATCCGTTTCAGAATATGGCTCTGTTGTAAGTTTTAAAAGGGATTACAGGGCAGAGGATTTCAGCACCAATGAATTCAGTGCATCACCTGATACACCAAAAACAGGAGTGTACACTGTAACTACAAATTTGATTACACTTGAAAAAATTGTTCAATTTGAATAAAAGGCGAACTTTCGGTTGACAAACTATATTTACTCCGATATAATATACAGGAAAGTTTTGGTTTATAGATTTACCACAAAAATCTAAATAAGAATACAAAGGTGATATAAAAATGGCAAAGGTTGTAACAATGGGCGAAATCATGCTTCGCTTATCAACACCAAATAACGAAAGATTTATTCAGGCAGACGAGTTTGACGTGTGCTACGGCGGCGGTGAAGCAAACGTAGCAGTATCTCTGGCAAACTATGGTCATGATGCTGAATTTGTGACAAAAGTTCCTGAAAACCCAATCGGTGACTGTGCGGTTGCAGCACTTCGCAAAATGAATGTAAAGACTGACAACATCGCACGCGGCGGCGAAAGACTTGGTATTTACTTCCTCGAAACAGGTGCAGCTATGCGTGCATCAAACGTTGTATATGACAGAGCACATTCCTCAATTTCAACTGCTGATGCGGCTGATTTTGATTTTGACAAAATTTTTGACGGATGCGACTGGTTCCACTTTACAGGAATCACACCTGCAGTTTCCGACAAAGCTGCAGAGCTTACAGAAATTGCACTTAAAGCTGCTAAAGCCAAAGGTGTAAAAGTAAGCTGTGACTTAAATTTCAGAAAGAAACTCTGGTCGAGCGAAAAAGCTCAGAAGGTTATGTCAAACCTTATGCAGTATGTTGATGTTTGTATCGGAAACGAAGAAGATGCTGAAAAGGTTTTAGGCTTTAAACCGGGAGAGACAGACGTAACAAGCGGAGAACTTGAGCTTGCAGGTTACAAGAGCATTTTCGAGCAGATGGTTGAGAAATTCAACTTTGAATATGTTGTTTCCTCACTTCGTGTTTCCCATTCTGCATCTGATAACGGCTGGTCAGCTTGTATCTATAGCCGTGACACAAAAGAATTTTACCATTCCAGAGAATATCGCATAGCTCCTATCGTTGACCGTGTTGGCGGCGGCGATAGCTTTGCAGGCGGTGTTATTTGCGGAATGCTTGATGGCAAAAGCTTTAAAGATGCTTTGGAATTCGGTGTTGCTGCATCTGCACTTAAACACACAATTCCCGGTGACATGAATATTGTTTCTCGTAAAGAAGTTGACGCACTTGTTGGCGGAGACGGAAGCGGAAGAGTACAGAGATAAAAATAATTTAGTTAAATTGGCTGTGACAAAATGTCGCAGCCAATTTTTTTGAAATATGTTTTTTTTGTTACAAAACATCAAAGTATGTTGAACTTTTTTTAAAAATATAGTATGATTATATTGGATTATATTTTGGCAAAGGAGAATTTACATGAAAAAAATACTATCGCTTTTACTTATTTTTTGTATGTTTTTTTCAATGCCTGTTTTTGCTGATGAATATAAGGGCTACAGAGAAATCAAAGTAGGACTCTTTTTTGGTTCAACTGCTAAAGACAGCATTGAAATTGCAAGTGCAGGAGGATTTAACATCTGTTTTGGAGAAGACAAAAATTTCGGGTATCACTATTCCATGCTTGAAGAGGCAATGACAGTTACCACGGCAGGTGAGGACGACTATAATCTCGGAGTAAACTTTACTTTGGTTGACGGACAGATTGCAATTCGTCCTGCAAGGGGAGTGATTTCTGTAAACGGTGTGCCATACCGTGGATTTATTTTACTTAAAAGAGAAAAAAATTCACCGATGACAGTTATAAATGTTGTGGATGTTGAAAGCTATCTTTATTCTGTTGTGGGAAAAGAAATGTCCCCTTCGTGGAATATTGAGGCACTTAAGGCGCAGGCTATTTGTGCGAGAACATTTGTGTTTAAAAATTTAGGCAAATACAAAAGCTATGGCTTTGACCTTTGCACAACTCAGGCATCCCAGGTTTACGGGGGGATAAATGCGGAGTATCCTTCAACAGTTCAGGCAGTAAACGAAACTGCGTATCAGATTATAAAATATGACGGGAAACCTTGCGAAGTATTCTATTTTTCGTCAAGTGGCGGCGTTACGGAAAGTGTTGAAAATGTGTGGAGCACAGCACTTCCTCACTTAAAAAGCAAGGAAGACCCTTATGAAAACCCGAAGGAAGCAACCAGATACACATGGAAAAAAACTTTCACAAAGGAAGAGCTTAAAGAAACTCTTGCCAAAAAAGGTGTTGAAATCGGAGACATTAAAGATGTTTTGGTTACAAAAAATGCCGAATCAGGCAGAGTTTTGGAGATAACATTTGTAGGCAGCGAAGGGGAATATAAAGCACTCAAAGAAAAGGCGAGAACCATTTTATCTCTTTCAAGTCAGCTTTACACAGTAACTCCAAACGAAGATGGGTCTTTCTGCTTTGACGGAAGAGGCTGGGGGCATGCTATAGGCATGAGCCAGTGGGGTGCAAAGGCTATGGCTGACCAGGGCTTTTCTTACGAAGAAATTTTAAAATTTTATTTTACAGGTATTGAAGTGGAGTAAATAATGAACACAAGCGATTTTGACTACTATCTTCCCGAAGAACTTATTGCGCAGCATCCGCTTTCTGACAGAAGCGCTTCAAGGCTTTTAACGCTTTCGGGAGAAAAAATTTCACACGAACATTTTTATGATATTAAAAGGTATTTGAAAAAAGGCGATTGTCTTGTTTTAAATAACACGAGAGTTATGCCTGCAAGACTTTATGGCGAAAAAATTGAAACGGGAGCGGCAATGGAATTTCTGCTCCTTAAAAGGCATGACTTAAATCGATGGGAAGTTATTTTAAAACCAGGCAGAAGAGCTAAAAAAGGTGCAAAGTTTATGTTTGGAGGGAAGCTTTGTGCAGAAATTATAGAGGTTTTGGATAACGGAAACAGAATAGTCGATTTTTCTTATGAGGGTGTTTTCGAAGAAATACTCGACGAGCTTGGTGAAATGCCGCTACCTCCTTATATTACTGAAAAACTTGACGATAGGGAGCGTTACCAAACTGTTTATTCAAAGGAAGTAGGCTCTGCTGCGGCACCTACTGCAGGACTTCATTTTACTGAAAAACTTCTCGAAGAGATAAAAGAAATGGGAGTAAAAATAGCTTTTGTAACTCTTCATGTAGGGCTTGGAACATTCCGTCCCGTAAAAGCAGAAAAAATTGAAGAGCATGAAATGCACAGTGAATTTTACACTATTTCAAAAGAAACCGCAGACATTATTAATAAAACAAAACAAAGTGGAGGAAGAGTAATTGCAGTAGGAACAACATCCGTAAGAACTTTGGAATCTGCTGCAAAAGAAAATGGAATAGTTCCTGAAAAGAGCGATGATACAAGCATTTTCATTTATCCCGGTTATAAATTTAAGGTTGTAGATGCACTTATAACTAATTTCCATTTGCCAAAATCCACACTTATTATGTTGGTTTCTGCTTTGGCAGGCAGGGAAAATGTGCTAAGTGCGTACGACGAAGCAGTTAAAGAAAGATACAGATTTTTCAGCTTCGGCGATGCCATGTTTATATATTAGGAGAATCATATGTTTAAATTACTTAAAAAAGACGGAAGGGCAAGAAGAGGGACGTTTGAAACAGTTCATGGAACTATTCAGACTCCTGTTTTTATGAATGTGGGAACATCCGCAGCCATTAAGGGTGGGGTGTCAAGCATGGATTTAAAGGAAATAGGCTGTCAGGTTGAACTCTCAAATACATATCATCTTCATGTAAGACCGGGTGATGATGTTGTAAGAGATATGGGAGGACTTCATTCTTTTATGAACTGGGACAGACCTATTCTTACCGATAGCGGTGGTTTTCAGGTCTTTTCCCTTGCATCCCTTCGAAAAATAAAAGAAGAGGGTGTATATTTTCAATCCCATATTGACGGAAAGAAAATATTTATGGGTCCTGAGGAAAGTATGCGAATTCAGTCAAATCTCGCATCAACTATTGCCATGGCTTTTGACGAGTGTATTGAAAATCCCGCACCTTTTGATTACACATTAAATTCCATTGAAAGAACTACACGTTGGCTTGTTCGTTGTAAAGAAAAGCTTGACAGTATTAATAAAGAGGAAAATACAATTAACAAACATCAGCTTTTGTTTGGAATAAATCAGGGTGGAACTCATGATGAGCTTCGAATAAAACATATGAAGGACATTGCAAAACTTGATTTGCCCGGTTATGCCATAGGCGGACTTGCGGTTGGAGAAAGTCACAGCGAGATGTATCATGTAATTGATGTTGTAGAGCCTTTTATGCCCGAAGACAGACCAAGGTATCTTATGGGAGTGGGAACACCCCGCAACATTTTGGAGGCAGTAAGAAGAGGTGTTGACTTTTTTGATTGCGTAATTGCATCACGAAATGCAAGACATGCAAACCTTTTTACCCATAATGGTGTTGTAAATTTGAACAACGCGAAATATATTCGTGACCCGCTGCCTATTGAACCAGGATGCCAATGCCCTGCATGTAAAAATTATTCAAGGGCATATATAAGGCATCTTATAAAAGCGGGAGAAATGCTTGGTATGCGTCTCTGCGTTTTGCATAATCTTTATTTCTACAATAAACTTATGGAAGAAATAAGAGAGGCAATAGAGGAAGGAAGATACTCTCAGTTTGCCGATGAAATGGGTCCAAAATTCGAAAGCAGAGTATAATTTGAAAAAAAATAAAATTTTTTGAAAAAAAGTGTTGACAAAAAGGGAAAGGTGTGTTAATATAAAGAAGTTGCGTTTGAGAGACGGAGTTCGGAAAGATTTTAAAAAAATA
>JAZOQG010000061.1:0-16897 GCA_045656005.1 Clostridia bacterium | reverse complement strand
CTTGTAAATCCTAATGCTACATCAGGATTTGCAGCATGGGTGGCAAAATTCTTTAATCAGTCAAATCCCTGGTATGCAGTGATTTACTTTATACTGATTATTGCGTTCACCTACTTTTATACAGCAATTTCATTCAATCCTATCGAGATTTCGAATAACATGAAGAAAAACGGCGGATTTATCCCCGGTATCAGACCCGGAAAGCCAACTTCGGACTTTATATCCAAAGTGCTTTCCAAGATTACACTTGCAGGTGCGATATTCCTTGGTATCATCGCGATACTTCCTATCATCCTTGCAATGATTAATCCAGGTCTTGCAGGTCTCAGCATCGGTGGAACATCACTTCTCATCGTAGTTGGATTTGCACTTGAAACTGTTAAACAGCTCGAATCCCAGATGCTTATGCGTCACTACAAAGGATTTTTGGAATAATCGAGGTAGACTGAAATGAAAATGATACTGCTTGGCCCTCCCGGAGCAGGGAAGGGCACTCAGGCTGAAGTTCTATCGAAACATTTTTGTATTCCTACAATATCAACAGGCGCTATGATAAGAAACGAAATCAGAAACGAAACGGAGCTTGGCCTTGCGGCTAAAAAGCTTATTGAAGAAGGTCAGCTCGTTTCTGATGAGGTTATCCTCAATATGCTCCGCGTGAGAATAGAGGCGGATGACTGCAAAAATGGTTTTATCTTAGATGGTGTTCCCAGAACAATTAATCAGGCTGAGGCAATAAAAACTTTCGCAAAAATAGATGCGGCTTTAAGTATTGAAGTTCCTGATGAGGTTATTATCGGCAGACTTGGCGGCAGAAGAGAGTGCAGCGGATGCGGTGCTACTTATCATGTAGAGAACAAGCCTACAAAGACGGAAGGTATATGTGATAAATGCGGCAGAGAGCTTTTGATAAGACCCGACGATATGCCCGAAACTATCAAGAAAAGACTTGATGTTTACCACGAGCAGACGGAACCGCTTAAAGAGTTTTATAAAAATGAAGGTCTTCTCCGCTCGGTTGACGGAACAAAAAGTATTTCCGATATAACAGCGGACATGATAAAGGCTGCAGAGGTGGCAGAGTAATGGTTTCTCTTAAAAGCAAAGCAGATATTGAAGTTATGCGAGAGGCTTGTAAGATAGTGGGTGAGACACTTAACTTTATT
The DNA here is from genome assembly GCA_045656005.1 of Clostridia bacterium. Classification (GTDB taxonomy): domain Bacteria; phylum Bacillota; class Clostridia; order UMGS1883; family UMGS1540; genus JAZNQN01. Next base: position 15,731 of record JAZOQG010000061.1, on the reverse strand, counting down.
GGTGAAATGATTAAACCCGGTATCACTACAAAGGAAATCAGCGATGCTGCTGAAAAATTCATTTTAAGCCACGGTGGCAAACCGTCATTTAAAAATTACAGAGGATTTCCGGCGGCAGCCTGCGTTTCAGTAAACGATGTGGTTGTACACGGTATTCCAAATAATTTAAAGCTTCGCGAAGGCGATATCGTAAGCGTTGACATAGGCGTTTTGAAAAATGGTTTTCACGGCGATGCAGCAAGAACTTTTGCTGTTGGAGATATCTCGGACGAAGCGAAAAAGCTCATTGAAGTAACAAGAGAATGCTTTTTTAAAGGTATTGAAAAAGCCGTTCCCGGCAACAGAATAGGAGATGTATCATCGGCTATTCAAAAGCATGCCGAAGGGCACGGGTACGGTGTTGTAAGAAGTCTTGTCGGTCATGGAATAGGCGAAAACCTCCATGAAGACCCCGATGTTCCGAATTTCGGAACCCAGGGGAAGGGCCTCAGGCTCCGCAGCGGCATGACACTGGCCATAGAGCCTATGATAAACTTTGGTACTTACAAAGTTTACCAGGAGGATGACGGCTGGACTATCAGAACAGCAGATAATAAATTGTCTGCCCACTATGAAAATACAATTGCGATACTTGATAGCGGCGTTGAAGTTTTGACGCTCGTAGAGTAAGAGGTGAGTTATTTGGATATTGTCGCGGGTAGTTTGGTTTATTCTGCCGCAGGCAGGGATAAGGGAAAAGAGTTTTTGGTGTTATCAGTTGAGGACAATGTTTGCTATGTTGCAGACGGAAAACTTCGCAAAACTGAAAACCCAAAGAAGAAAAAACTTAAGCACCTTATGGGAACCAACAAAATATCGCTTCCCTTGCAGGAAAAACTGCAGGTGGGTGATTTCCCCACAAATTCGGAGATTAGAAAATTTTTAAAACTTTTAAATGATGAAGCGTAAGTTTCGACTTAAAGGAGGTGCCAACCTTGGCAAAAGAAGATGTATTGGAACTTGAAGGTACTGTGCTTGAAGCACTGCCTAATGCAAAGTTTAAAGTAGAGCTTCCAAACGGCCATGTTATTCTCGGTCATATTTCAGGTAAGCTCAGAATGAATTTCATAAGAATTCTTCCAGGTGATAAAGTTACGGTAGAGCTTTCTCCGTACGATTTGACCAAAGGAAGAATAACATGGAGAGCAAAATAAGCTCTAAAACTAGGAGAAAGGAATGATTTTGAATGAAAGTCAGACCATCAGTTAAACCGATTTGCGAAAAATGCAAAATTATAAAAAGAAAAGGCAGAATTATGGTAATCTGCGAAAACCCAAAGCACAAACAGAAACAAGGTTGATATAATCTATCAATTCCGCTAAGTGCGGCTGCGTGTTTTTCACGGCTTAGAGGTTTAATATATTATATTTAATGCATTTAATAGGAGGTGTAATTATATGGCAAGAATAGCCGGTATTGATTTGCCGAGAGAAAAAAGAGTTGAAATTGGTTTAACTTATGTTTTCGGTATTGGCAGAAGCAGCGCTGCAAAAATTCTTGAAGAAACAGGTGTAAATCCTGATACAAGAGTAAAAGATTTGACTGAAGAAGAGGTAAATAAGCTCAGAGAGGTTATCGACAAAAATTACACAGTTGAAGGTGACCTTCGTCGTAGCGTATCCCTTGATATTAAACGCTTGGTTGAAATCGGTTGCTACCGTGGTGTTAGACACAGAAGAGGTCTCCCTGTAAGAGGGCAGAGAACTAAAACTAACGCTCGTACACGTAAAGGTCCGAAGAGAACCATAGCAGGAAAGAAAAAGTAAGAGGAGGGTAAAAAATGGCTAAAGCTGTTAAAAAGACGTCAAGAAAAAGACGTGAGCGTAAAAACATCGAACGTGGTGCAGCTCATATCTGTTCGTCTTTCAACAATACTATTGTTACAATCACAGACACAGCCGGCAACGCACTTTCTTGGGCAAGTGCAGGCGGTCTTGGTTTCAGAGGGTCTAAGAAAAGCACTCCTTTTGCAGCTCAGACAGCAGCTGAAACTGCTGCAAAAGCCGCTATGGAGCACGGACTCAAAACTGTTGAGGTTTATGTAAAAGGCCCCGGCGCAGGAAGAGAAGCTGCTATCAGAGCTCTTCAGGCTGCAGGTCTTGAGGTTAGCATGATTAAAGATGTTACACCTATTCCTCACAACGGTTGCAGACCACCGAAAAGAAGAAGAGTTTGATTTGAATTTTTGAAGAATAGGAGGAGATACAAATGGCAACTAATAAGCAACCTATACTTAAAAGATGCAAAACTTTGGGCATTGAGCCTTCTGTAATGGGTATTCACAAATCCACAAACAGAAATCCAAAGCCTACAAGAAAGAAACAGAGCGAGTATGGTCGTCAGCTTACAGAAAAGCAGAAAGTTAAATTTATTTACGGAATGCTTGAAAAGCAGTTCAGAAAATATTATGACATTGCTGCTAAAATGTCCGGTGTTACAGGTGAAAATCTGCTTCAGCTTTTAGAGTCAAGACTCGATAACGTTGTTTTCAGACTTTGCTTTGCTAACACAAGAAGAGAAGCAAGACAGATGGTTTCCCATGGTCACATTCTCGTAAACGGAAAGCGCGTTGATATTCCTTCGTACATTATTAAGGAAGGCGACGTTATTTCCATCGCTGAAAAAAGCAAAGGAAAAGCAGGCATTAAGTCAATTTTGGGAAATACAGAAGGTAGAGTAACACCAAAATGGTTGGAACTTGACAGGGAAAACGCCAGCGGTAAAGTTTTGGCACTTGCGAAGCGTGATGATATTGATTTCGAAGTTCAGGAAACACTCATCGTCGAGTTGTACTCCAAGTAAGCGTTAACCCTCAAACCTGAAATTTTTATAAAAGGAGGGTATCTGTATGATAGAAATAGAAAAGCCAAAAATAGAATGCACAGAAATAAAAGACGAGTTGCATTACGGCAGTTTTACCGTGGAACCTCTGGAAAGAGGATATGGTACAACGCTGGGAAATTCATTAAGAAGAATTATGCTCTCATCTCTCCCCGGTGCGGCTGTTACATCTATTAAGATTGACGGCATACTCCACGAATTTTCAAATATTCCCGGAGTAAAAGAGGATGTTTCCGAAATAATTCTTAACATCAAACAGCTTGTTGTAAAACTTCACTGCGACGGACCCAAAACCGTTTATATTGACGCTAAGGGTGCAGGTGAAATTACTGCTGCTGATATTAAGGTTGATGCAGATGTTGAGATTTTCAATCCCAACCTTCATATTGCAACTTTAAACGAAGATGCGAGACTTTACATGGAAATTACAATAAACCGTGGCAGAGGTTATGTTTCCGCTGAAAGAAACAAACAGATAAGCCAGCCTGTTATAGGTCTTATCCCTGTTGACTCTATTTATACACCCGTTCCTAAAGTAAACTTTACTGTTCAGGATACTCGTGTAGGTCAGGTGACAGACTTTGACAAGCTTACCTTGGAAGTTTGGACAAACGGAACTATGACTCCAAATGAGGCAATTAGCCTTGCGGCTAAAATCTTAAATGAGCATCTTAATCTCTTTATAGAGCTTTCTGTAAATGCTATGAATGCTGAAATCATGGTTGAGAAAGAGGAAACCAAGAAAGAAAAAGTTCTTGAAATGACCATTGAAGACCTTGATTTGTCAGTTCGTTCATACAACTGCTTGAAACGTGCTTCAATCAACACTGTTGAAGAGCTTACCAAGAAAACTGAGGACGACATGATGAAGGTTCGTAACCTCGGCAGAAAATCTCTTGAAGAGGTAATTAACAAATTACACGGCCTGGGACTTTCACTTCTTTCCGAAGATGATATATAAATCCCGGTGAAACAATAAGGTAGAAATTTGGAGGTGAGTGTAAATGCCAAGAAAGTTAGGCAGACCCACAGAGCACCGTAATCTCATGCTCAGAGGTATGGTTACGGCTTTGCTTGAAAACGGCAGATTAATAACTACTGAAACTCGTGCAAAGGAAATTCGTCCTATTGCTGAGAAGCTTATAACCTTGGGCAAAAAGAACACTCTGCACACAAGAAGACAGGCGCTCGGTTACATTACTAAACCCGAAGTTGCTCACAAATTGTTTGCTGAAGTGGCTCCTAAATTTGCTGAAAGGAACGGTGGATATACCAGAATTATTAAAGCAGGTGTAAGACGCGGTGACGCGGCTCCCATGGCTGTAATTTCTTTGGTTGACTAATCTACCACACTAAAAAATAAAACGCATGGTATATTATGGTGATATTATCACCATAGCATACTGTGCGTTTTTGTGTTTGTATTTTTATATTGTGCTTGCAAAAGATCATAAATGGTTGTATAATATAATATAAAATATAGTTTAGGAGAGATACATATGAAAAAATTTTTATGCGTGGCAATGTCTTGCTTATTGATATGCCTTAGTGCATGCAAAGGCGAGGTAAATTATGAAACAAAGTATATAGCAAATTGTGAAAAAACAGAGTTTCGTCAGGATGCAGCAAATGGCTCAACTGTTTTGTATGAGCTTAGCGCAGGTGATGTTGTAAGCTTTGAAAAAAATGTGGAAAACGGATATGCAAAAGTGGTACACGAGGGTGTTACAGGATATGTTCTATCTGCTTATCTTGAAGATAAAAAGCCTGAGGAAAGCATTGAGGAAGAACATGGAAATAAATATGATTATTTAATATCGGATAAGAGTGAAAAGGATATAGAGGAATACATATCAGAATTTGTTCGCCCTCTTTATAATGAAATAAATGCCGCTTTAAACGGATACAAAAAGAGCAAGGTGGGAAGTGCTACACTTTGGTATGACGAGAGAGGATGTGCAAAAAAAGAACTTATAGAAGGTGCTGATGGCTACAATATGTCAAGGCAGTATTATTATAACACTTACACAGGAAAAATGGTGTTTGCTTTCGTGTTTAAGGGCAATGAGGAATACAGATTATATTTTGAAAAAGATAAACTTGTAAGGTACATAGATGAGGCGGGAAACATAGTTGATAATCCTGCATCGGAAAAGGCACTTAAAATGGCAGAGCATGCTTTGAATGAGGCATACTAAGTAAAAACAAATAACAATTGGAGGAAAACAAAAATGAGAAAAAAGCTTTCAGCTTTTTGTCTGGCACTCGCTATGATGATAGGTGTGGCTGTGCCTGCGGGGGCATATAAACTTGCGGATTACGGAGATTATTTTCTTGTAGAAGAGGAAAATGAAACAAATCAGTTCTGGAGTGAGCATGGCGCTTCTCTACAAGAAAGAGGCATTTATACACATACGTATAGCTTTGATTATATAGGTGACTTCAGCGATGGATTTTTGCCGATATTTTATTCGGCAGGCGGAGATTTGCTTGACGATTACGTTGATAAAAACGGTAACTTAGCTAATTTAAATCAGGGGCGATACAGTATGATGCACGCTTTTTCTGAAGGATTGGCGGCGGCTTCCCCTCAAAAGAATTCAGGCCACACATTTAACGGACTTTGTTATGTTGACACAAATGGAAATCAGGTTATAAAAGAAAGCAATGAATGGCTTCCTCTTATGGGAGATGCAAGCACGTTTGTCGGTCATTTTAAAAATGGAAAAGCGGTTGTTATCCGCGAGTCGCTTGGTGAAAAATATTCGATAGGAAGAGCCGTGTTTTCAGACAGTTTTCGCGGGTTATATTATGCATATATTGACAAAAACGGAAAGTATATAAGTGAATGGACTTATACTGATTCATGGGATGAAGTTTGCAAACTTCCACTATATAACAATTTGGGAGTGTGGATAGGTCACAGTTCTTTGGCGGATTTAAGCAAGGTTGATGTAAATGCATGGAATGGTGAGCAGGGCGGTCAGCAGGCAGTGCCCGATGTGCCGCAAACACCTGCTCATAAGTGGCACGCTCCTGCACTTCCCGAGTATAACCAAAATGCACCGAGTCTTTTCGCCTCAACTGCGAAGGTTACAGGCTTTTACCTTGGAGATTTGGATTTTGGAGCAGCCAAAATCGCTGTTACAAATCCAAATAATGTAACTGATGCCGGAGTTGTTGCTGTGGTGTTTGTTAATGCCAACGGAGATAACAATCGTGCGGGTTGTTTCTTTGTTCCTTATGAACTCGGAGCGGGTGAAACCAGGGAATATTCAATAGAAATGAGAGAAATTTTTAATCAGGAAATGTTTGATGTAAAATCGGGGATAAAGTATGCGCAACAGCTTGAAGGTGCTGTGGATGCGGCAATTATCACTTTTGAAGGGCACGAGGATTTGGTGTCATTTTATAATACTGTTCCTTACGAGCAAAATTGGCAGCCAATAAGACTTGTCTCAGAGTTTCAGCCTATTTGCGATTCACAGGCGGGTGATGCATGGCTTGATATGCTGGGAATTCCGAGATGTTCACCGAGACCGATTGATTATCGGCAAACCGATGGCTCGTACATTTCCGGTGCAGATGCAGACCATAGCTTTTGTGCAAGATAAGGAGGTTATATATTTATGAACAGAAAAATTAAATCAGTATGCATTTTTATGACAATGATAATGCTTTTGACAACACCCGCTTTTGCATGGAGTGTTGAAAAGCAGGATTTATCAAATATTGATATATCTTTTGCAGACCATGTAAACCCGGGAGAACAGACTAATTTAAGTACACCGAGCGATTGGGCAATTCCTGAGATTGAAGATGCAATATTTGAAGGATTGGTACCTAACCTTACAGATAACCCCAAATATACAGATGCCATTACAAGAGAGCAATTTGCAGAGCTTGTGATAAGAATGGTTAAAACTGCTATGAAATGGCAACCCGACACCGAGGGAGCAATAACCTTTACCGACTGTGATAACGAAGACGTTCGCAGTGCGGCAGCACTTGGGATTGTACTTGGTATAGGAGAGGGCAGATTTGCCCCCAAAACCACTACAAACCGCGAGCAGATTGCAACAATGGTTGCACGTGCGATTGATTTTCTGGAATCAGGGCTCGGAAAGGACATAACACCAAATGCGCCAAGCATAAAGGTATTTGCTGACAAATTAAGTATTTCCGACTGGGCGGCTGAGAGCATGGGGCTTTTGGCAGCAAACGATATTATGCTTGGAACATCAGAAACCGAAATTTCGCCTAAATTACCTTGTACTGTAGAACAAAGTATAATTCTTTTGTACAGAGTTTATTCTCAATTTCTTGACTAATAATATGCACCTGAAAAGTTAGTTACTTTTTCAGGTGCATATTTATTGAAGTAAAGTATTGATAATATGGTTTTTTGATATAAAATTAAAAAAAAGATTGATTTTTATGCAATAAAGTGATATGATAATTGTGATTAATTATAATTTGAAACAGGAGAAAAATGATTAAGAGAAAAAAATTGATTGCTTTTTTGCTGATGATTTTATGGATGGCTTTGATATTTTACTTTTCAGCGCAGGCGGCACCGCAATCGTCAGAGCAGAGCATGGGAATTGTGAAAATAATTAAGTCGATTGCAGAAAAAGTTACAACCTCGGCAAAAAAACTTGACATTTCCTTTTGGGAAAATGTTGAAAGGTCTTTAAGAAAGTTGGCTCATGGTTTTATATACTTTGTACTTGGAATGCTTACGCTTAATTTTATGTTAAACTGCAATACGAAAAGGAAAAAACTTATAAGCTTAGGAATTTGTCTTGCGTATGCCATAAGTGATGAAATTCATCAGCTGTTTGTTCCGGGCAGAAGCGGACAGATAAGTGATGTTTTTGTTGATTTTACAGGAAGTGTTTTAGGAGTTTTATTATTTGCAACAGTATATTTATATGTTTGCAGCAGGAGGAAAGCATGAAAAAGAAATGGATTTTCATTCCGCTATGCGTGGCTTTGGCAGTGCTTGTTGTGGGCGGAAAAATTGCTTTTGACAAAGGAAGGGATTATGTTACAAAAAAGATGGTAACATCTCTTTCAGAAACTGAAGAAGTAAAAAAATACAAAGAACAAATAGAAAAAAAGGCAGAAGATATAAAACCCGAAGCGACACAGGCGCCGAAAGAAGAAAAGCAAGAAGAGAAAAAAAGCGAAAAAACTTCGGAAGTAAAGGATTTTTGGAGCGAACCACTCGTAAGAGAAGTTTATGGGAGATTTTCAGCATCGGAAATCTCGACTTGCAGCAACATGCTTTCTGGGGGTCTTACAAAGGAAGAAAAGAAATATATAAAAAATCTTGTATATTCGCGTGTTTCATCTGCTGAAATAAGCGAGATAGAAAGACTTTATTATAAATATAATTAATTGGAGGAAGAAGGAAAATGAAGAACTTGAGAATTGTGAGTTTACTGGTGGCAGTTTCGTTGATTTTATCCCTTTTGTTTGTACCAACAGTTGGTGCGGCTGATGTTGAGGGACTTATAAAATCTGCGATTGGGGAGCACAGAGGATTTGCTACTACTGCTCAAAATAATGCAATAATATTGGTTGAAGATGAAAATGCAGATGTGGTTGCAAGGCCTTATACGCAGGCACCGTGGAGTTTGATTTTATCAGGTGAAAGTGCACTTTTGACTTCAGGCATTTATGGAAAAACAACATCCCAAAGAACACTTACGCTTGAATTTTTAAGAGGCAAAGAACTTACAACTTCTGCACCTGTAAGTGATGGTTTGCAGGGTAAAATTGCTGACTTAAAGCAGAAAAACGATGCCATTGCCACAAAATATGACCTTGACAATGTTTCTGTTTCTGATAGTGCGTCAGAGTATTCAAACCTTGAGAACGAACTTAAAAGCATATATTCGTTATATAATAGCGTGAAAAAAGGGTTAGCTGCGGAAGGGAAAAACCTTTTGGTTGACGGAGTGATTTTCAGCGGAGTTGATGCTTCGAAAGCGAAGGAGATGTTCTCTGAGAAAATCACCAAGTTTTTCAAAGATATAAACTGCCTTATGTTTGCAGGACAAGATACATGGGAAGAAGCTTATAAAAATCTTCTTTGCGGCGAGAACAAAATAACAATGGGTCTTATCCTCGGCAGCGATGGTGCTGCGGCGCTTGCAAATCCCAGTACAATGCAGCAGATTTTTAATTACATCGAAAGTGCGGACATCTTAGAAACAATTGCGGGACACCAGGCAAATTTATATAGCAACAATTTTGATACATCAAATACTGCTCTTTATGAAATGATTAAAGCGGTTTTAGACGATATACTTGCCCTTTCAGGTATGGCACCCGTGAAAACAGCTTTAGAAAATGTTGAATGGACAAGCGAAAAGATAGTTTCTGCTCTTAAAATAGCAAATGATGCAGGTGATAAGGATTTTTATTCAAGAGCTATAAATCTTAATATGATTCTGGGCAGATATCTTAGTGTTTACAAAAAAGATACACTTCAGTCCACTGTGGTTGTAAATGTTTTTACTGCAGATAGCGATGAATATGACGTTTGTGTTGCTAAAGGCAATTACAAGGCAAGTGTTTTAAATGTGGTTGACAGTGCAGTTTTAAATGGTGACGGAGCACCTTCGGCTATCATAAGTACAGATAATGAGGGAAAACTTAAATTTACTGCAGCGGAGAGTGATGTTGCAGACGGGTATAAACTTTGTTTCTGGCGCGATGGTGCTGAAAAAAATGTTTACAACTACATTGACACAGAGAAACTTAATGTTATAAATGATGACACAATCCATGTTGAATCGGTTACAATAAAGCAGGGACACACCATTAATATTTATGAAGATGAGTACGAATTTCTCGAAGCCATAATCTCTCCTTCGAACGCAGACAATAAAAACGTTATATGGAGTGTTGAGGATTCCAGGATTGCAAAAATCAGCCAGGGCGGAAAACTTACAGGTGTAAAAAAAGGCACTACAATAGTTACCGTAACAACTGAAGATGGCGGATTTACCGCAACAATCACAGTAAATGTTAAAGAAAAAAGCAGCATCCAATATGGTGACGGCACTGCTACACCAAGACCGACCGCAGTTCCAAATCCGCCAATAACACCTGACGGTGCAAGTCATTTTGTGGACCTTGAAGGACATTGGGGCTACACAGAGCTTGATGAACTTATAAAGGAAGGAATTGTAAGCGGTTATGGCGGCGATAATCTTAACTTCATGCCTGATGCTCCTATAACACGTGCAGAATTTGCGGTTGTAATGTGCAAAATGATGGAACTTCCTATTACCAGAGATGGTGTAGACTACAGTGATACCATAAATCATTGGTCAAGAGATTATGTCGCAACTGTAACAAAATATGGTTATATGATTGGTGTTGCAGAAGATTTGTTTGCACCTGATTTGATAATACCCAGAGAGCAGGTTATAGCAGTTATTCTCAGAGCTATGGCATTTTCACACAACATAATGCATCCTGGTGACGAGATTACAAACGATGCTAATGATATCTTAAATCTTGTTAAGGAGTATTTTGGATACGAATATGAGGATATAAGTGCACAAATAACCGACATTAACGGTGGATCTGACTGGGCAAGAGCCTATGTTGAAATAGCTTATAAGGGCGGATATGTAAAAGGATACGAAGACCATACAATGAGACCTCTTAATAATGCTACAAGAGCAGAGGCTATGATAATGGCAAAGCGTGTTATAATGGATTAATTTAATTGGCGGGAGGCAATTGCTCCCGCCAAAGTTTTAAAAGGTGTTGCAATGAAAAAAATATTTATCGTATTATTGTTATTTTTAATGTTTTTTACCTTTGGAGCAGAGGGGAAAGAACTTAGTGAAATTTATCTTGATACAAAATCGGAGTATGATGACATAGTGCAAAAACTTTACGAGGGTGGTGCCACAGAGGGGGATATTCTAAATTTTTTTGAAGATGTAGAAAATGAGCTTATAATGAAGAGTATAACTCTAAACGAAGAAAATTTTGATACTCAAATGGAAGAAGCTATTATAACGGCACTTAAGTATAGCAGAAATGTTCCTGTTTATAATGCGCTTATGTCAAAGTTTTCTGTCGAGGCAGTATATTTTCTTAAACACAACGAAATCCCTGAGTCGCTTACACCTCTTTATACCAAAATGAAGACGGAAATTCTGGCAAATGAAGAACTTATGTTCAAAATCTCGGCAATGTTTTCGGACCAACGAGAATTTTTATGGGCAATGCCTGCTATAGAATCTTTGGTGGAAAGCGGAATTATAAAAGGCTATCCCGACAAAATATTTAAAGGAAATTCTAATATTACAAGAGCGGAATTTACGAAAATGGTCATAATGGCTTTTGTTGGAAACAACACGGAGTCTGCAAGTGATTTTGACGATGTAAGTGAAGATGACTGGTTTTATTCTTACGTTTCCACAGCTACTGAAAACGAAATCGTTAAAGGTTTTGGTGAAAACATTTTTGCTCCAAATCAGAATATCACAAGACAGGATATGGCGGTTATAATAAACAACACCATCAAAAAGCGCGGAACAGGAGAAATAGGCTTTAGCGATGCAAATGAAATTTCGGATTATGCAAAGGATGCTGTTGTGATACTTTCAAAGCTTGGAATTATAAATGGAATGGGTGACGGCACTTTTTCGCCAAAACAAAATGCAACCCGCGCGCAGGCGGCTATGATGATTTATAATGCAATGGGAAAATAAGGGGACAATTATGCTTAATAAAATTGGAAATGTGCAGTTGATGCAAAAAATCAACCGCCTGAAAGTACTTAATTACATAAGAGAAAAAGACATGGCTTTTCGCCCTCAAATTGCGAAAGAAACAGGGCTTTCAACTGCATCGGTTACAAATATTGTTTCTTATCTCATGTCAAAAAATATTATTGAAAGCGGAAGCGGTTTTGCAAAGAACAAGGCAGGCAGGCGTGCGGATGTGATTAAATTTAATGCTGCGGCGTATAATTTTATATGCATATCCGTGGAACACAAAAATTTAACTGCCGCTTTTTGCGACCTTTCCGGTAAAATTTTGGAAAAAACAAAGGTGGAAATAGGCGCAGGGAGCGGAGAAGAACTTATAATATCCATAGCCGCCATAGTAACCGGCATGATAAAAAGCCACAAGAATAATGAAATTTTGGCGGTGGGCATTGCACTTTCTGCTCTTGTTTTAAGAAAAGAAATTTATTCTGCGCCGCTTAATCTTCACATTCCTCTGTTCAAAGAAAATTTAAGTGAGAAAATAGGCTTACCTGTTTTTGTTGAAAATATAACAACCACAAAAGCTGCATGGCAGTTTAAAAATAAAGAAAATGCAAATGGAAATGTTGTGTTTTTGGACCTTGTAGAAGGAATAGGTGCAGTTCAGTTTACGGGTGGTGTTATAAACAGGAGTGCAGTAGGTGAAATAGGGCATACGACTGTTGATTCAGATGGCGAAAAATGTGTTTGCGGAAACACGGGTTGTTTAGAGACTATTTGCTCTTACGAAAAACTTTTACATCTTTCAAATCAGTTTGGATTTGAAAACGTTGATGATGCACTTTTAAATGCAGATGAAAAAACAAAAGAGAAAATATTTGGAAGATATGAAAAATATCTCGGAATAGGTATTTCAAATCTTATAACCATATTTAATCCTGACAAGCTCTGCATTAACTGTGAATATTTTAAAGATGATACAGAAATTCTGGAGAATGCGGTTGCCCAAATGAAAAGCAGAACGCATAAGATTTTTACAGGAAGTCTTGAAGTTGAGTATGTAAATATTGCTCCCGAAGAAATAATGAACGGGATTGCACTTTATATGTGCAACATGATTTTCAGCCTTGATTTTGAAAAGGGATTTATTGAATGAGGTGCAGAAAATGAACAGAACTTTAAAACTTGATTCCAAAAGGGTTTATGCTCTGTCGTGTCCGCATTACGGAGAAGATGAAGTTAAAAAATGTGTCTATGAGCTTCTCGAAAAACAGCTTAGTGAATTAAAGTTTGAAATAAACGGAAAAAATGTTTTATTAAAACCAAATCTTCTTGCAAAAAGAGAGCCTAATATGGCGGTTACAACAAATCCGCAGATATTGAAATTTGCGGCAAAGTTTTTTATGGAGAAAGGGGCAAAAGTTGTTGTTGCCGATAGTCCCGGAGGGATTTATAATGCAGGCATATTAAAGGGCATTTACAAAGTTTGCGAAATTGAAAAGGCTGCCCTCGAAGGAGCGGAGCTTAACTTTGATACAGGATATCAAAATGTTTCTGCTGATGGTGTAAAAAGCAAAAATTTTGATATAATAAATCCTATTGTAAATGCTGATTTGGTTGTAAATTTGCCGAGGCTTAAAACTCATGCTCTATGCGAAATGTCTGCTGCGGTTAAGAATATGTTCGGGTCAATCCCGGGTCTTATGAAAGCTGAAATGCATGCAAGGTTTCCAAAAAGAGGGGACTTTGCCTCGATGCTTTTAGACCTTTGCATGCTTACGGCACCCGAGGTAAACATACTTGATGCGGTGATATGCATGGAGGGTAACGGTCCTGCGGGAGGAAATCCTAAAAAAGTGGGTCTGTTACTTGGAGGAGTTAATCCCTTTGTGCTTGACAGAGTTGGAGCATACCTTATGGGATATCAGGCAAATGAAGTGGGGACACTTCATGAGAGTATAAAAAGAGGACTTGCACCCGAAAAAATAGAAGAGGTTGAAATTTTGGGTGAGGACATAGAACCTTACAAATCGGACTTTTTAAGACCTGACGGGCATGCAGGGGGAATTGTAAAACAAATTCCGACTCTTTTTGGAGGAAGACTTCAGAAGTGGATGGAGCCAAAGCCCGTTATTATAACAAAAAAATGCGTTGGTTGCGGGGAATGTGAGCGGTGCTGTCCGGTTAAAACTATTGAAATTAAAAATGGGAAAGCGTATATAAATCCCGAAAAATGTATAAAATGTTATTGTTGTCAGGAACTTTGTCCCATGAAAGCAGTTGAAGTAAAAAGAAAAAAATTTCTAAAATTTTAAAAAAAACTTGTAAAACATGAGAGCTTATGGTAAAATGAAATATACAATATATGGTTGGAGGTGTACTTTATGCAGATGGCTGTTACAATAGTACATATAATTATTGCTATCGCTTTAGTTATCGTTGTACTGTTTCAGAAAGGTAAAGATGCAGGTTTGTCCGGAGTTATCGGCGGAGAAGGCTCCGAGTCTTTTTACGGTAAAAACAAAGGAAAATCAATGAACGCAATTTTGTCAAAGCTTACTGCTATTTTGGCTGTGTTGTTCATTATAACATCTGTAGTTTTATCAATCGCATTCAGATAATAATTTTAAAAGCCGCCTCTTATCGTGGGGCGGTTTTTTATAACATGGAAAATTTACATAAACACTTATGTAATTTAAGCTACAGAGAGGTATTTTATGGAAAGAAAAGAAAAACTTTTGGGATTTTTAACAAATCAGGCCAAAGTGCCTTACCTTCCCGAAGAAATTGCAATAATGCTTGGGGCGGAAGGTGAAATAGATGAAATCTTAAGATACCTTGATGAGCTTGTCAGGGAAGGAAAAGTTTTAAAAGGAAAAAAGGGAAGATACGAGGTAGCAAAAAGAAAAGGTCTTTATAGTGGTATTTACAGGCACAATCCGAAAGGCTTTGGCTTTGTATCACCTGATGAGGGGGAAGACTTTTTTATTTCTGACAAAAATAGCGGTGGTGCTTATACGGGTGACATTGTATTAGTGTCGGAAATAAAAGGAGGAAAGCACAGCCGAGAGGGAATTGTTGAGAAAATTCTTGAAAGAAAAAATGAAACGGTTGTTGCTATATACAAAAGCGGGTGGGCAAAGGCCTTAGACGCATCCCTTGACATGAAAATTAAAATAACGAACCCTTCAAAAAGACATGACGGATGCCGCGTTGCAGTTAAAATAACAGACTACAAAAAGCCTTCGGGCGAGGTTTTAGTAAATTTAGGAAATGCAGGGGAAGTTGAAAGTCGAATAAGAGCTATTATGTTTGAACATGCCATTCCTGAAGAATTTCCAAAAGAGGTTTTAACTGCGGCGGAGAAAATTGACAAAAGAATTTCTGCCGAAGAATATGCAAAAAGAAAAGATTTAAGAAATTTAAAAACTATTACTATAGATGGTGCCGATGCAAGGGATTTGGATGATGCAATTTCACTTCAAAAAGATGGTGAAAACTTTTGCCTTTATGTTCACATTGCAGACGTGGCGCACTTTGTAAATGTCGGTGACGCTATAGACGGTGAGGCCTTTTCAAGAGGCACAAGCTGTTATTTTCCGGGGAATGTTTCCCCGATGCTGCCGCCCGTTTTATCAAACGGACTTTGCAGTTTAAATCCACGTGAGGAGAAGATGGCACTTACTACCATGATGGTTATTGACAAAAATGGGAGTGTTTTATCTTATGAGATATCAGAGTCGGTAATTATAAGCGACTACAGAATGGAATATTCTGAAGTGACGGGGCTTTTAGAAGATGAAAAGCACCCGCTTTGGGAGAAATATGCCGACATAAAAGAAATGCTCTTTGAAATGCAAAGTCTTATGAAGATTTTAAGGAGAGAGCGTTTCGAGAAAGGAAGCATAGATTTCAGTATCCCTGAACCTAAAATTATTCTTGATGAAAATGGCAGGGCGGAGGATGTTGTGCTTTCTGAAAACACGATTTCAAACATGATAATTGAGGAATTTATGCTTTGCTGCAACAAAACACTTGCAGAGCATGCCTTCTGGGCACAAATTCCTTTTGCATACAGAGTTCACGAGGCACCAGGTAGTGAAA